>VBHV01000173.1 GCA_005881995.1 Chloroflexota bacterium
CTTTGAATGTCTCCACCAATTTTGGGGATTATTACGGCGGTACGCCATCCAGCAACCTGGAGACATTGGCTTCTCCGAATTCCTTAAGTACCATACCGCCTCAATACACACCTGTCCCTCCTGCATACACTCCGCCTCAATATACACCTGTCCCTCCTGCATATGAGCCGCCTCAAATTGCACCAGCGCCACCTCAATATGGACAAGCGCCCTATACGGAACCTCAGTCACCGGTATCGCTGCCCGCTTCACAGCCTCAATATGGGCAAGCGCAGTATACCGGCCCACAATCACCCGTCTCGCCGCCTATGCCTCAGTCTCAATTTGCGCAAGGACAATATACCGCGTCTCAAACGCCGCTCTCGCCTCCCACGTCGCCGTCCCAAGCGCCACAGAGGCCACGTTCTCTAATGCAAATCATCATCCTTGCGACCATAGTGATCATCCTTATCATCGGTGGATTGGGCGGATTCTTCGTTATTCACAACAACCAGGTTGCCCAGCAGAATGCCGATGCGACTGCTACGGCCAGCGCTCACGCGGCAGCCACGGCTCATGCTAACGCGACTGCTACAGCCAATGCCAACGCGACGGGGACTGCTATCGCCAACGCGACAGCGACGGCCATCGCCAATGCCAATGCGACGGCAACAGCTATCGCTACGTCTCACTACCCGCCTTTTACCATCCTGGCTCTCAACGATCCGCTAAGCACGAATAGTGCTTCCGGGTGGAATGAGGTTTCCGAGTGCCAGTTCACATCAGCAGGCTACCAGGTAAGTATTGCGCAAGCAGGATATTATCAGGAATGTCTGGCCACATCGACAAACTTTAGCGATTTTGCCTACCAGGTCACGATGACCATTGCCCAGGGCGATTGTGGTGGCCTCGTGTTCAGAGCGGTTGATGCTCAAAACTACTACATCCTCTACGTGTGTCAGAATGGGCAGTACCAATCGGCTCGTTACGTCAAAAATGTGAACACAGGCTCAACCAGTTTAACTACCAGCTCAGCAATTCATACAGGCTTACATCAAGTCAATACGGTGGCGGTTGTCGTCCAGGGAGACACGTTTAATTTTTATGTGAACGGACAACACATCTATAGCGTTACGGACACCACCTTTACCCACGGTGCAGTAGGTGTTGTAGCCAACGATAATACCTCTCCCACCACGGTCGATTATACCAATGCTCTGGTGTGGACCGCTTCGTAGGAGCGAGATTTATCGCGTCCTCGCAGTTCGATAGGACGGATAGATGCCAACCAGGATAAACAACAGGCATCAACCTGAGAAGAAGAGAATGTGACGTTTTCTCAGGTTGATGCCTTTGCTGTCCCTATAGTGGAGATGTGATTCGTGTATGATGAGTAGGGAAGAAATAGCAACCTTAAGAGAGGACTACGTATCACCATGAAGACACGACAACTTGGCAATACAGATATGCAGATTACGCCTATTGGGTTGGGGTGCTGGGCTATTGGTGGCGGCGGCTACCAGTTTGGCTGGGGGCCGCAAGACGATCAAGAGTCGATAGCCACCATCAAACGCGCGCTCAACCTGGGCATCAACTGGATCGATACCGCCGCCGTCTATGGCCTTGGCCACTCTGAAGAGATCGTGGGGCGGGCGATTCGAGGTCATGATTGGAGTCCCTATCTCTTTACAAAGTGCGGGCGCGTCTGGGATGAACATGGCCATGTGTTCGGCAACTTGAAGGCTGACTCTATCCGGCGCGAAGTCGAAGCAAGCCTGAAACGCTTGCAGATTGACGTAATAGACCTGTACCAGATACACTGGCCCGATCCTGACCCCGATCTTGAAGAGGGCTGGAGTACGATGGCGAAGTTGCAGCAGGAGGGCAAGGTACGCTATATCGGCGTCTCAAACTTTAATGTGGAGCAGATGCAGCGCGCGATGAGGATTGCTCCCATTAGCTCGCTGCAGACGGAGTATTCGTTGATCAATCGAGAGGCGGAGAAGGAAATTCTGCCGTTCTGCCTGGAACATCGCATAGGAGTAATAGTGTACTCCCCAATGGGTTCAGGGTTATTATCGGGAAGCATGACGCGTGAACGCATCGCGGCTATGCCTGAGGATGACTGGCGCAAACGCGACCCTGAATTTCAAGAGCCGCGCCTCTCGCGTAACCTCGCGCTGGCCGAGAAATTGAATGAGATCGGCTTTACGCACAACCGGATTCCCGGCGAGGTTGCGATCGCCTGGACACTGCACAATCCTGCTGTGACCGGAGCTATCGTCGGAGCGCGCCGTCCCGAGCAAATCGAGAATCTCGTTGGAGCCGCCGAGTTCCGCCTGTCGGATGTAGAATTGTCCGAGCTTAATGAATTTTTGAGTGAGAATCCCTAGAGAGGAACTCTCTCTCCCTTGTTTTCAGCCTCTTTTCAGCTTAACATGTATTAGGGGTAGATGCAATGGAGGGACAAAGAAGTAGGTACAGCTTACCCTCGTGACCTTACTATGAGGAACGCGGTGACAACCGAGACGAAGCCCGCAACACATAAGGGAAAGCCGCCTTGCGGGTTCTGCGTGATAAACCAGAGATATGCGCCGGCGATTTCCAGGAGCAGGCCGCCAACGAAAAGCAGGATGATCGCCAGCGCCAGCAGCAGTCCCTTGCGCCGGTACTCATCCTTATACCGACGGCCAACGGACTGCGTCCTAGCTTCGCTCAGGCCGTCGGAAGGGAGGTACTCATCGCGTTTCCCCCGTAGCATCGACACGGCATAGACAGCCGCGACGCCAAAACCCGTTGCCACATAACAGGCCAGGATCATATGAATAGTCTCGTAGGGTGTGCTGGGATTGAGCATGGCCTGCAAAGGGTCAATGTTCGTGACCTGCCCATGCGAAATCACAAAGCCCGCCGGTGTATTCATCCACGAGTTCGCACTCACAATAAACCACGCTGAGGCCAGCCCGCTGATCCAGATGGGAAACGAGCAGAACCAGTGCGCACGCGGCGAGAGTCGATCCCACCCATACAGGTACAGGCCAAGGAAAATGGCCTCCAGGAAGAAGGCGAAACCTTCGAAGGCAAAGGCCGGTCCAACAACGGCCCCGGCGAACTTGATCCATGTCGGCCAGAGCAGTCCAAGTTCAAACGAGAGAATCGTCCCGGACACCGCTCCAATGGCGAAGAGTATAGCCGCAGCCCTCGCCCAACGGCGTGTCAGCGCCATCCAGACCACGTCTTTGCGCCGGAGCGCCAGTCCCTCCGCAATACACATCAGCAGTGGTAATCCCACCCCTAACGCGGCAAAGATAATATGAAAAGCAAGTGATGTACCCATCTGCGTACGCGCAGCCAATAGGTCAGACATAGATTCGCTCCTCCTCCTAATCACCCTGCCCATGGGGGCCAGATTTATCACTCCCAGGTAGGTTTGCAGGAAGGATAGGTGCTGATGATATACCCCGTGTTTCATCTACTCCCTTACCTACCCATAGTAGATTGTAGGAGCCAGGAAAAAGAAGGGCAACCTGGAGAATATGCTATAATCTCGGTGTACTTACAGAGAGGACGTAGTATGCCTTCCAGAATTGGCACAGCAGAGAAAATACTGAATCGTCTCAAGGGGCTACACAACAACCTGCAAGCGGATGAACAGCCGCTATTCTCTATGCCTGCCATCTGGGATGGTGGGCAAGGGCAACACGCTACGCCGTGTGATATCGTCGTGACCAATTTGCGCGTGTTCGGGTATTACTACGTGAGCTTTCCGCGCGAACGGCTTTTTCTGGATGCGCTGCCGCTCAAATCGATTCGCGCCATCTCCCTGCGCCAGAAATCATTCGAACCAATTTTTCGCGAATTGCT
>VBHV01000174.1 GCA_005881995.1 Chloroflexota bacterium
TGCTTTCATGTGTTTCCTCCAGGTTCACTTTGATTCGGTCATTCATTCTACCGCTAGCATAGCTCCATGACGGTAGTCACGGCTAGACACGAAAGTGTTGTTTGGAGTGTTGTTTTGTGGGGGGTGCGGTAGAATCAGCCTCCATCCACCAACCACACCACCACCGTCGTATCACCTGAGGCGCTCGTGATATAGCGACCATCGGGCGACCACGCCACGTCGCTGACGGTAGCGGTATGCACATGCGTGCCTGGCTGCGGGAAGAAGAGCTTCTGGGGCTGCGCTCCCCCTGGCGCTGCTCCCGACATCTGCGTGTCCCAGACATACACCCTGGGGCTTTCTGCGTAGCTCCCTGTCAGGTATTTGCCGTTGGAGGACCACGCCAGCCCGGTGAGGAATGGAACGGGGTCTGTCGTTTTGAATGTCTGCAATAGCTTGTTCTGCTGCACATCCCACAGCATAGCGATGTCTAAATTCGAGACAGCCAGCACATGCGCATCAACGGGTGACCATGCCACGCTCTCGCCGAATACGTAGGTAGGATTCTCCTTTTCCGGGCGGCTGGGCAGAGCGAGAACCTGGAAAACTGCTCCTGTTGCAGCCTGCCAGATAGTGACCGAGCCGAAATTGGTATGGCCTGCCACCAGTGACCCGTCGCTTGACCAGCCAACCATATCCACATTCGCGGGAGAGTTGAACGGGTGGCTCACGTCTATGAGCAATGTGCGAGCCGTGCCGGTCGTATCAGAGCTCAATATGCGTATCGGATTGTTTGTCTGGCCCACTTGCCAGAGATCTACCTGCTGTGGTTGTTGTATCGGCTGCCCCTGCGGTGCAACGTAGCCAGGTGTGGCAAAAGTGTTCCCTTTAGGAGACCAGGCTATAGCCTTGTGTATCGGAGCGTTGGAGCTATTCGCCGCGCTGGCAATCGCATACACCTGCGGGGTATCGGCATTGGAAAAGGCATCGTAGAGATATATCTTGCTTTCTCCCGTGACTACGGCAATCGTACGCCCATCGGCAGACCAGCAAAGCTCATTTGTTAGTATCTGGCTGGGTAACTTCCATTTGCGTATCGGCGTCGCAATCGTTTGCAGGCCGGTGGAGCCTTTCTGTAAAGCACCGGCGAGGTCCCAGAGCATTACATAGGCATCTTCCGCCGCTGTCGCCAGGTAGCGACCGGTGGGATCCCACCGTGCAATCGATACATCTTTACTATGCCCCGTGAGCGAGAGCACCGGGACACCTGCTACAAGCTTTTTCGGCCCAGGTGTAGGGTGAGTAGGAGTGGGGGAAGAGACAGATCGCACCGCCGTCTGAGATGTATGAGACTGCAACAACGTGTAAAGCGAAACGATACCGCCTGCGGCAACCAGCGCAGTAGCTCCTCCTATGAATAATGCGCGGCGTGAGATCTTGCGTTGGGGCGCCTCTGTTCTAGCTGCTCCCGATGCCGCCATTGTAGGTTGGAACGAACTCGATATGAATGTTGGTGCATCATTGCCCGTATGCTGGGCCGGTGTCTCCGTCACCGGCATTTGTGCCGCCACATCTGGCTCGGTGAAAGAACGTACAGGGTACGGGCTGGGCTTGCCCCCGCCCTGGCTCGTTTGTGGCCCCACACCTGGCTCAGTGAAAGGACGTATAGGGTAAGGGCTGGGCTTGCCCCCGCCCTGGTACTCCAGTGCAGGGATGCTCCGATTCCAACCCTGCTCTAAAGCATGCACCAGCGCCATGCACGAGGGAGGGCGATCTTCCGGTGATTTTGACAGCCCCTGGAGGATGGCCTGTTCTACTGCTTCTGGCAGTGCCGGATTAAATTGCCGTGGAGATGCCGGCTGCTCGCTTAACTGCTTGAGCAAAATACTATAGGGAGTGTCACCGGTAAATGGCACGCGACCGGTAAATAAATGGTAAGCAGTCATGGCGAAGCTGTAGCGATCGCTGGCAGGCTCGGCCCTGCCTCGTGCCTGCTCAGGAGCCATATAATCGGGAGTACCAGACCCGGCATGCGTTCGGGTCCGGTGCGTCGTACTCGTGAGCAATTTGGCAATGCCGAAGTCCGCCAAAAACAGCCATTTCTGCTGCAAAAGCATATTGGCCGGCTTGATGTCGCGGTGCAGCACCTGCTGGCTATGCGCAAAGTCGATAGCCTCTGCCGCCTGGCGCAGATAGCTCAACGCCTCGTCAACTGGCAGCGGTCCGCTGGCACCCAGGATACGGTCGCGCAGTGAGCCACCGCTAATGTAGGGCGTAATAAGGTACGTCACCACCTCGTCCTCTGCGAACTGCTGCTCGCCAAAATCATGCACAGGCAGAATATGCGGGTGTTCCAGCGTGGCGGCGGCTTGAGCCTCCCGTTCAAAATCTTGCAGGAAGTTGCGGTCGCTTGCGAACACGGTAGGCAGCAACTTCACGGCCACTTGGCGGCGCAGCTGGGTATCTTCCGCGAGCCACACCTCGCCCATCCCTCCGCGTCCCAGCAATCGCAGCAGCCGGTAGCGGCCAAGCATCTTGTTTTCCCAGGAACCGGATTGTATGCCGGGTTGGCTTGATTCGCTTGATTGGTTAGTATCCATGATTGAAACCTCATATCTTCCAGATCAGGACACTATCGTTTGCATCATTGAAGCCTGCCGCTAACCATCGCCCATCTATCGACCACGCCAGGGCTGTCACCGTAGCACCTTTCACACCGGTCAAAGTACGAGTGGGCAGAGCATTGCCTTGCGCATTGCCTGGATTCACCTCCCATATATGCACCACTCCGTTCATATCGCCGGCCGCCAGGTGCGTGCTGGTAGGCGCGGGCGACCAGGCCACCGTATTCAGTATAGTATCGGAGCTGGGCAGGCTCAATTGAAGGCGCGTGGCATCACCGCCCTGCGCTTCCCATACAGCAAGCTGACTGGTTGTGTACTTAGGCACTAATAGAGGATTAGTAATTCCGGCCACGTATCGCCCATCTGGAGACCAGGTGACAGTCCCGGCTGGCGGTTTATTCGTATCAAACGTCAGCAGCGTAGGATTGGCCTTCCATTGCGCCCCATTCTTTGTCACGACGGGCTGCGCAACCTGTACCCCGTCGTAGATACCCATTGCCAGCGTGGACTTATCAGGGGATACAACTGCCGAATAGCCAAAACCGTATTCGCTAATCGTTTGTAATCCCAGAGTTGCGTCCATGGGATCGCGGAATTCCAGCCTGTACCGCAGCGCCCCGGCAAGCTCGTAGGGCCTTGTAATGGTGATGATATCCTTGCCCGGCCCCCAGGCAAGGGCGCTAATGAACGCCGTTCTCAGAAATGTCATCAACTTGTCATTATAGTAGGGAACGGGTGCGCTCAGGTCGCTTGCATAGATCTGCAAATGCATGTCTACTGAATTCCCGTTTGACTCAACTACATACTTGGCGTTCGCTATAGCCAGGGCGCTTCAATCAGCAGACCACGCCAGCAGCACAGAACTGAGAGTAGAAGAGTTAAACTGCTGTTTGGCCCTGGGTGTGGTTGGATTGGCCTGCCCCTGTGTAATGGCTGAGATATCCCATAACATGACCTGAGAATCTTTCCCCGCCGAAATCAGCACGTTTGGTGTGGTAGGTGACCATGCCAGCGAAGAAATCGGCTGGGTATGTGCAGTCAGTGTCATGATAGGAGCATTGGGATTGACTGTCGGCATTGGCTTTTGAGTAGCCACTATAGTTGGCGAGGAAGGATGCAGGTGCGAGGCCAGTGCCCATGCCCCGACGCCTCCACCAATCAGCAGCGCCGTTCCGCCGATGAGTACCCGGCGACGAGTAATACCGGTGGATGGTGGAGGCACGGCCACAGTACCATCCCCTGGCCTGCCAGACACAAGCGGCGGAGTGATCGGGGTAGACGCCGCACCTGTCCCCGACGCTGGAAGAGTTGGTTGATCGACTGCCGCCACGAAAGGCGCGTTTCTCAGGGCGCTTCGCAATTCTTCGACAAATGCGCGTGCCGATGGTGGACGTTGCGCGGGTTCTTTCGCAAGGCCATGCAGCAAGGCCTGCTCAACTGCTTGAAACGGGAGTTGCCCGGTAAAAAGCTGATAGGCGATCACTGCCAGGCTGTAGTTATCGCTGGCGGCCTCGGGTTTTCCCTGGGCCTGCTCAGGAGCCATGTATTCGGGCGTGCCAATTCCTACTCCCGCCTGCGTGAGATTCTCCCCGTCAGAAAGCACACGTGCAATACCAAAATCGGCTAACAGTATCCAGTTATCACTCCGCATCAGCATATTGCTCGGCTTAATGTCGCGGTGTAAAACCTGCTGTTCGTGGGCATAGTCGATGGCATCCG
>VBHV01000109.1 GCA_005881995.1 Chloroflexota bacterium
CCCATCGAGCTGGGGAAGGATCTGATCCGTATCTACCCAGGCTCG
Organism: Chloroflexota bacterium; assembly: GCA_005881995.1. The sequence goes on from VBHV01000109.1 coordinate 46, forward strand.
ACCCAGCTTGCGTGGCACCTGGTAGGTGCTGCTGAGCTCCTCCTCCAGCCAGTCTGCGAGGGGCTGCTGCTTGGTGGCCCAGGATGACAGATTGAACACCACGGGCAGGGGGTGATGCTCGTCCTGCTCGGCACGATCCAGCAGATCGCGTGCTACTTCCAGCAAGAGGGTTGTTTTGCCTGAGCCAGGCGCACCCAGGATCAGCAGTTCTCCAGCAGCCGCATCATACACTTCGGTGATGCGAGTGCCCGCGGACAAAGGATACGGCGCACCCGCAGGTTGGTGGAGCGCCAATTGCCACGGGTTGGCCACGGCCTCGGGTTGCTCCTCTAGTCCCAATGCTACGAGAGCGGATCCGTGCAGCGAATGCTCTAGGACCCCGGCAATCCAGAAAGCGCGTACCTTCTTCAATAACCGTTGTCGATTGGTTCGCGAGACGGGCACTCTCTCATTCCCAGACGAAGCAATGGCCTGAATAGCGGGCGGAAGCTCCCCCAACGCCACCGGCACTTCCTTGTCTGCTGTGTGATTGTGGTCCGAAGCAGGTGGTTGCATTGTTGAGAAGGATTGATGCTGTTTCTTTGGCGACAGCGCATGTATGGGGGCAGGCAACGTGTCAGATGAGGGAATCTGCTCTTGTGCCAGGGGAGCAGAGGATAGACTTAACGAGAGCGACTGTGTGGCAACACTTACGTTTTCAAGGACACCTGCGAAGTCTTGCACAGTGACAAAACGCGCCTGCGGCTCTTTGGCCAGCGCCCCAAAGACAGCATCTTCGACAGCAGGAGGAAGGGAGGGGATCCGATCACATAAGCCAGGAGGGGCTACGTGCAGGTGCTGACTGAACACCTCAAAGAGGGAACCACGAAAGGGCGGTTCGCCGCACAGCCATTCATAGACCAGCACCCCCAAAGCGTATTGATCGCTCGCGGCGGTAGGTTTACCTTTGATTTGTTCGGGAGCCATGTAGAGGGGAGTCCCTGCTGGATTCTGGGTCGAGAGCGAGTCTATGGAATGTTGGACCACCGCAATGCCAAAATCGCTGAGTACCACCTCGTCGTTTGTGTTGAGAAGCATATTCTCCGGTTTGACATCGCGGTGGATCACGCGCTGCTGGTGGGCATAGTCCAGGGCTGGGGCGATCTGCTTGACGTAGCTTACGACCTGCTCCAGGGACAGGCGCGTCCCCTTGGGATGCTGGGTGCGCAGGGTCCCGTTGGGGGTATACTCCATCACCAGGAACGGGGTCTGGTCCTGGAAACCGAACTCAAGCACGCGCACGATGTGGGGATGCTGCAGATGAGCGATGGTGCGCGCCTCGCGCAGAAACTTTGCATGGGCGTCTGGCTCCATGCGCACATGGAGGACCTTGTCCACGCCCGAGTAAGCGGAGCACCTGGTAATTGCCAAGGAATTGTCCCACACGTTCAGCCATACACCGGTTCTCTCCAGGAGGAAATCACCAACACAGAAGGATTGCGTGCTTCGGGATACGCTACGTGTACAAGAGAGGGCTCCATGCAGATCATAGCTCATGTATAGCCCTGTTGGATTAACGCTAACAGGAGCATATTTTCGTGGATGCACTCCGCGAGAACGCTTCATTTGGCAGGTTCAAGATCCTCCCTCTTCCAAGCGTTCGTTACAACGCTCGTTAAACCAGATGGAAGAGCGTATCCTTCCAGGTAGAATGACGATAGTTGTTCCACCAATCTATGCATTCGACAACAAATTTTAACTCTCCGGAGCATAGGGGAAACTTCGTTCAAGAGATAATCACCAGGAGATACACTTCATCTGCAGGTGTGCGAAAGATCTATTTGGGGAACATCACGAAGGTAACAGCTGTTCCATATTCCACCCCCAGCGTTTTCGCTGCGCTGCCATTGCGTACGGCGACGCCAACATAACCCGAACTATCCCCGTAGATAAAGGGTTGGCCATCATCTGGGCCGTCAGCGAAGAAGCGCCTGCGTTGGTCAATGACTCGTTGCCTGGAAGGAAAGATCAGCTGTACCCGCGGAAGATCAAACAGGTCCGGTACCATGCTCAATGGGATGTTGGTGATGAGGTTACCGAATTTATCGACGTGAATGACGTGTGCCTCAATTGTGCTGCCATGCCGGGCGGGGTGCCCAACTTCCAGGCGTTGAAGCGTTGCGGGGTCCAGAGCCGGGCCCAGTTCATGCAAGGTACTGGTTGTTCCACGCGCAAGGTGTGCTCCCACCGGGGCAAATATGTCGCGGCCATGAAAGGTTGAACTGACGGACTGCCGGTGATACGCCGGATTCGAGAGCAGGACGGCGGCATGTACCGGTTGTTCCGCAAGCACATAGCTAAAAAGTCCATTGTCGGGACCCACGAAGAACCATTCACCGGCGTGAAGTGCGATGGCCCCGCGAGAACTGCCGACGCCAGGGTCTACCACGCAGACAAACACAGTATTGGTGGGAAAGTAGCGATAGGCGGAAGCGAGAACCCACGCGCCAGAGGGAATCCGCTGCGGCGCGATCTCGTGGGTGATATCAATAATGTGCGCGTCGGGTGTGATACCGGCAATGACTCCTTTCATGACGCCGACATCGCCGTCGCCAATGCCAAAGTCGGTCAGTAGAGCGATTACCGGGTGTGAATGAATGTGTTCCATATGCTATTTTCTGTCCCTTTTCTGCTATATACGCTACATACTTTTCTCATTTGTACGACCACGACGAAGTACTGTCAATAGTCGTGATAGCTATTCTTCAGGTACCATTCTATGTTATACTAGCGCAAATAATTGGCATAGACGCAGCAATTACAAGGAGCGCTGGTATGAATGTAAATAGTGGTGGTCCGCATATCCTTCTTTTTGAGCGTGACCAGCAACTCACGGGTTTGCTCACAAGCGAGTTTCAACTCGCGGGATATGAGTGTCACGCAGCTCGCACGGCGGTGGAAGTCTTTGATGCAATAGCGCGGTTTCCTATCAGGCTCGTACTGGTGAACCTGGCGCAGGCCGCTGCGAGTCGGCGCGAGTTCTGGGTGGCGCTGGATGCGCAGAGACGAGGGCGCGGCGTCCAGGTATTTACGTTTCGCTGCATGAACCTGGCGGGCTATGGGGCGGATGACCCGGATGATCGCTCTCGTTCGGTCTTGACGGATATGGAAGTTGATGGCATGCTCGGCGTCATGAACCTGGTTGACGCGGTGCGGGCGCGCATTCCCGGATCAACAACGGGTTCCTTCCCACGCATGAATGCTGCGTCTGCTGTTACTGGTCAAGAGGGGGTGAGTCGCTTGAACAGACAGGCAGAGGGAGATGCAAGATCGGGGGTAGGCCAGGTGGCTCAAACAACTGTTCCCATGTCTACTTTGACCGCACCTTCTCCATCCGGGGCAACGGCAGCCCCGACCGGCGTTCCAGAGCAAAATGGCCCTGCCAGGACCGGGATATCCGCGCCGACATTTACTGACAAGATACGCGCTGTCATCTATCCCAGTAATCGCAGTTATGCGTCGCCACCTGAGACGAACTGGTCTCCACATTCAGCGCCTGCCCAGCGCCCCGTGAGCGGCGCGGATGCCGCAGTCAGGCCGCAGGTCGCCCCCAATACTGGTGACGTTAATGCTGGCGCACCGCCAGTATCACCAGGTCAACGTATGCCACTACCCGCTGATGCGGCATCGTCGATGGCGTCTTCAAGAGAGGAGTCGAGCCTGGCGCAGCTTTCGCGCATGGTTCGTGAGAATACCCCTGTTCGTCCAGAAGAAGTATCCTTAACCAATCCACGCATCGTGGCTCAACCTGTTGCACAGTCCGCCTCTACTCCCACCGCTCCTCCTGCACCACAGCAAGAGCAGCAACGAGCTACTCCTGGAACAGGACAGAGGATCGCCGCTGATGAAAGAGTGGAGAGAGTGCCAGCGCAACAAATGCAGCAGGCGCGTCCAGTCGAGTCAACATCTATCAGTGATCTTCCCCTACGCGCATCTCCCATTGAAGATTTGCCGATTGAGCGTCCACTGGAGAGACGGAGTGGACAGACTGGACAGATGAGGCAGATAGGACAGGCCGCGCAAATTGCCCAAATCGGGGCGCTATCAACCCGGGCTCCGGCGGCAGTATCAACCGCTATGCCAGTTGCCTCGGTGAAGACTCCAACCGTTTCAGCGCCAACCGCGAAGGAGGCGCCAGTGCCTCTGGAAACAGAGGCATCGCGTGAAATCAAAGCGCAAGAGGGTAGCCAGAGTCAGGAGAGCATTGAGACGGAACAGGATGAGGCGATTGAACGTGCACTGGTTGACCAGTCGTCCGCTCTGTCGCAAGCACTGCGCAGGCACTCAGACCACCAGGTGACATCTGAAGATGTACTGCTGAATATCGTGCAGAGTCTTCCGCCCATGTCTTCGCTGCCGATTCCGCTAAAGTCACCCCCACAGACGCCTGTCTTAAGCGGGCGAGCCACCCGTTCATTGGGCAGCGTGCTGCTCGAGGGACACCTGGTGCCGCAGCATCGCCTGGAGGTTGCGCAGAACATTCAGCGCATGCTGCGCGGAGTTGACATGAATTACCAGTTAGGTGAAATATTACTGATGTTCAAATTGCTGACACCAGACCAGTTACTCGCTGCCAGCCTGGTGAGCTATGGCTTGATTTCAGCTACGCAAATTAGCGCGCTTGGTCGTATTCGCCAGGAGTTGCATGCCATTAACCTTGAATATGACCTGGAAAGTTTACTGGTGCTGTTCCGCATTCTTACCCCCGATCAATTGCGTGAGGTGCGTGCAAGCTGGTCAGGGTAGGATGTGTCCATGTTTCTCCTTAGAATTCCCCGGCGCCTCCCACAACCAGCGCAGCGCATTTAAGCGCGATGGTGGTGGAGTAACATTACGGATAAGTCCCTTTCCCTGCTCAATCGCATCGAACAGGTCGAGGAACGAATTGACGCTTTGCGCGACACCTTCAACCATTAAATACCCGGAAGGTTTTACTGCATCGCCTACTAAATAGAGTCCCTGTATCGATGTCTCCGCTGGCAGGTCTTCGCCCTGGGCGATACGATTTACCGGCCATTCACCGCGATAGGCGCTCATGGTGAGAATGCGACAATGCTTCTCGAACGTTTCTCCAAAGAGCAGGCGCAGATCGGCGAGTGCCAGTTTCTTCTCCTCTTCCACGTTATTGCTCTGCATGACCTGGTGACTGATAAGCAAGTGCTTACCGGGAGGAGCCAGGCGCGGGTCGCAGTTGGTTGGCTGCACGATACCCGCAATGCGCTGCGTATCCAGGCAATACATAATACCTTTATGCGGGATAAGCGAAACATCGCTGAGAAAATGCACCTTCAAGCCGATGGCTTCGTGTACGGGATATTCTACCGCCGTGGGAGTGTGATGCTGTAGCACATCAGCCTGTCGAATCTGGACGTTATTCAAAAGCGCATTGGTGGCGCGAGGACCCAGGTCGCTGATGATCACCGGGGCATGCAGGAGATATTCTTCGCCGTTCGTTTTATTGCGGGCGCGTACGCCCGCGACCTGGCCATCCGAGTGAAGAATTTGCTGTACCTCGCATTGCAGGCGTACTTCCGCACCTTGTTCCGTAACATGTCGCTGCAATTCGGCAGTTAACGCCCCGCAGCCGCCTTCTACGATGCCGGGAGCGCCGAAGCGCAGCATGTTCTTCGTGGTGCCGACGACCTCGGCGGTGCTGACCTGGTGCAGTTCAAGGCTGAGCGCGAAACGCGAGATGCGCTCGAAGAAGGCGGTCAATTCACGATTGCGTTTCACGTCGATATGACGCGCCAGCCATTGGTCGAATGGTAGATCGCGCTCGTGGGCTGGAAGGCGCCGGATGAACATCAAATAGCCAACGCGCGTAAACCAGAAGAACTGGCGCGGCCCAAAGACTTTGAGCGTCCCCAGGAGGCCTTTGGAGCGGATTTGTTTGCCATGCACATGAAAGGATGCGAAGACATCGGCGTCGAAAAAATGGTGTGGAATGTGCAGTCGACGCAACATGCGTGCCAGCACGCCGCTGCTGCCAAAGGGGATCATGTGAACAGCGCCGGTACTGACCTGAACGCCTTGAAAGGTTTTCGCGGTGAAGCGGCCACCACAGTGAGGTAAACGCTCTAATACGACGACCCGCTTGCCGCGTTGCAATAGCTGCGCAGCGCTGAGCAAGCCTCCTAGACCTGCGCCAATAATGATGGCGTCAGAGTCGTGTTGGTGAGAAAGAGAGTCCATTGAGTATGTTTCCAGCGTGAACCAGCATGTCCCAGGGTTTCCAGGGCGACCGCGAGGGGTCGCCCTGGAAAATGTTAGCGTTCCTCGCCGAGCAGACTGCGGAGCAGGCTGGTGCATTCGGCCAGGGTACTGAGGACGTTCTGGTGAATCTGGAAGACTTTGTTCAACTCACGAGCTTTGCGCGCCAGTTTAAGGACATACTCAATGTCGCGTGGGTTGTTCATCACATCTTCCATCAGTTGGAGCAGCTCTGTCCATGCCAGTTGTTCGCGAGTGCGCGCGACATCAGCGATGGTTTTATCCATGCGGTCAGAAACAGCACGAACGCCGGAGCGAAGCTGATTGGTCGTCTGCACGATATCGGTATCGTGGTTGCGCATGGCTTCCTGGGTCGCGTTCAATTGTTCCTGTAAGGATGCAACCTGTCCATCCAGGGTTGCCAGGGCAGCCATCAATGGGGCCACATCCGGCAGAGTCGGCTGAGGCAAGCTGGTCAGGCGACGGAATGTGACGTTGCTGACCTCAATCGGTGGAGAAAGCGGTGGCGCCATCCATGACTCATCAGATGGAGCCTTGCTATCTGCGGGTGCGGCGCTGCTGGTGGATGCCTGTACGTTCGCCGGTGCACTCTCCTGGGAGAGTACTACAGGCTCTGGCGCGGGCGGTGGTGGCACTGGAGCCGCTGGCGCGGCTGGTGCGCTCTCCTGCTGGGGAGAACCCTGCATCTCGCTGCCACCATTCATGGAGCGTGTGCCGTACTCGTCATCTTGCGCAGCCGTCAAGTTTTCGTCATCGCGCGTGCGATAGGTCATCTCGGCAGCGTTTGAGGCATTCACCGTCATAGTGGGCATGCTTTCGATATCTACCGCTGATGAAGCAGGCTCCTGGAAGATCACTTCATGTTCTCCGATACCGATATGATCTCCATCGTGAAGAGCACGGGTAGAGTGTTCATCCAGTTGTTGCGAGTTGACAAAGGTGCCGTTGGCGCTGCGCTCGTCGCGGATGGAATACTGGCCATTCTCGTAGAGAATGGTCGCATGGCGGCGCGACGTCAGCTTGTCTTTGGAGAGCAGAATATCACTGTTTGGCGCGCGACCAATGCTCATCTCTAATTTATCCAGGGTATAGTCCTGCAAGACTTCTCCCGTATCCGCACGCAGGATGAGATGGGCAGGTGTCTCGATTTTGTTCATCACCGCCTGAGCTGTGGGAGCAGGGGCATCAGCGCGAAGCGTAGCCGGTTCTGCCGATGTGCTGGCGATGGTCAAGAGATCCGGGTCGCTCCAGGGACTGCCCGGTGCAGGGGCTTGTGGAGCGGGTGGAACCCAGTCTTCGGCGGTAGGAAGTGTGGTATCGCCCAGAGCAGGCTGTGCCTGCTGTGGTGAGGGAGTTGATGGGACCAGGCGATTGCCACAATTCAAACAAAAATTGTCCCCTGGCCGGGTTTCGGCGCTGCAATAGGGGCACTTATCCATGTCGTTGTTCCTCCCTTTGTTGGAATGTACAGTATCTGGAATGAACGCGAAACTATGGCCCATTATACCAGACTTAAACGTTGAGCGTCGAGGGGCAATTTACAAGAACCACCACAGGCGACCAACAGTACGACGAATGTAGTTGCGAATATTGACGTAGATAATCCACGGTATCAAGAATACCAGGATGATGAATACGAAGAACAGGCAGCGCAGTCCGGGAATCAAGAATGCCAGGAAACCAAACAACACTAATAGTACTAAGGTAATCGCGATGGTGGCTACAATGCCCGCGAGGACCTTTTTCATCAAAGCATCGTTCTGGCCGCCAAACCCCAGCGAACCACCGAAAGATGAGCCGCTCTGTCCTATCTGCCCTCCCTGACCGCTCCAAGACTGTTGCTGGTAGAACCCGGGATTACTCGCGGCATAGGGGGGCACCTGCGACTGCGGAGCCGGTTGATCATAAGGGCCTTGCGCGGCTAAAACTGCCCCACAATTGGTACAAAATCTGGTAGTGGCATCTATAGGGGCGTTACAGCGGGGGCAGGTGTTGTTCATAGTTGGTTTCTCCTCGTTCAAGTATCGCTTTCAGGTGGCAGGTATCCAGGTGACATTCGTTTGCAACGTGGTGAAAACATGCTGCAAGTATTCTATACTTCTACGCGCTGATAATACAACATTTGTGCTCGCTTTCGCCCCGGAACACACTTGAAGTGGTAACTGCGTAGGGCTGGCAGTTGCCTGAGGAGTACCCGCTGGTGGTGTTCCATTCTTTTGTGAAAGGGCGCCACTTGTACTATTGGAAATGTAGCACGCGAAGGATGTATTTTGTGAGGTCACCGGCGCTTCTGAAAAGGTGATGGAGGTATGATCTGGAAGCAGGTATCCAATGAGAAAACTACCACCAAATGTGGGATCATGAATAATGGCCTGCGCGCTCACCAGGCAGGTATTGCGTGGCAGTGTGCCGGGAAGATAGACAGTAAAGCCGAGATTGGTCACCACCTGGGACCAGTCGGTGAGAGTGGTGGGAGTGCCAGCCCCGGCTCCTGTCGTCGGAGTCGCCGTGGGAGTACTTCCTGAGGTGGCAGTTGCCGTTGCAACAGGTGTGCTGGTGGTGGTAACTGTAGCAGATGTAGTAGGTGTAGGCCTCACGCCTTCGTCGCGAAACACCATGAATGGCTTTTTACACCAGTGCAACTGCACCAGCGGTACATCCGCCACTGATGTGCTCGTGGGAGCCGGGCCTGAGCTTCCTGACGAGCCCAAACAGGCGGTGAGCAGCAGAGTAGTAGTAAGCGCTAGCAGCAGACTGGTTATCAAATACAAGAAAGTATGTTTCATGCACCTATCGTCCTGCCTGACCACGGGCGTCTGGTTGGATGGCAGAACGGATAGGTGCCGGGGTCCAGTAGTAGAAAAAAGGTGCGGTTTCACCGGTGAACAGCTAAACCAATGTACTACTAGAGACATAAAACGCGAGAAAAACATGCCTACTCCTCTTCAAAATAGAACCCAACAGGTGTCACTATTACTAGTAGATACTTGAGCAAACGTCCAAACACCACCTGCCAGTATTTAGTATAGAATAAACGAGAAAGAAATCCTATGAGGTAGCTCTCAATTTTGGGAGCAAAAAAGGGGGCTTTACAGCGTTTTGATTTAGTGCTACCATTACGCACTGCAACCCAGATACAGGAATTTTCTTTGTCCCGTTTGTCCTATCTGTTCCGTTTAATATATGAAATATGTTTCCAATTATTTTTGTCGCAAAAAGGTGCATGATCCTACTATTACAAACGCATGAACCTGCCAATCGGTACATGTTGTCGCCGAAGAGGTAACAAGGTGTGAATGCAAAACAAATCTGGCAAACAACCATAGAACGATTGCAAAGCAAAGTCCAGCCGGCCGTTTTTACCACCTGGTTTCAAGGGACCGCTGCCATCTCGTTTCAAGATGGTGTATTTATTGTGCGCGTGCCCACTACTTTTGCGAAAGCCCACCTCGAGGGACGTTTCATTGATTTAATTCGTTCGATTCTGTCGGAAGTTGCTGGCGGTCCTGTCGAGGTGCGCTTCGTGGTATCGAAAGAAGTTCCCCCTCATGGAAGTGAAGGAGCAGAAGAGAACGCGGCGCTAACGCATAAGCGAACCTATCGCCTTCCGAAGAGCCGCCTGACTTCTCTTCAACAAGAAAAATCTCGACTGGACGCGACGCTTGCTGGAAATAATTCTGGCGGGCTGCATCCGCCTGGTCCTGTCGCACATCGACAAGGAGCAGCCGGTGAAACAGAGGAAAAAAGTTACGACGTTCAAAGCGAGCGGCGTACGCCGCAGAATTATAGCGGAAGCGCGCAGCCAGGCCTGTTGCCGCTCGGCGGTGAAGGAGTGCTCAATCCTCGTTATACCTTCAGTGCTTTTATTATGGGAAAGTCGAATCAACTTGCGCATGCGGCTTCGCTGGCTGTAGCCGAAAATCCTGGCCAGGTGTATAATCCCCTGTTCTTCTACGGAGGCGTTGGATTAGGAAAGACGCATCTGCTGCATGCCATTGGACATGTGGGAGAGGCTTCCGGCTTGACGGTTTTGTACGTGACCTCTGAAAAATTTACGAATGAAATCATCAATGCCATTCGCTTCCAGAAAACTGAGGAGTTCCGCGCCAAATATCGCCAGATTGATATCCTGCTGGTGGATGATATCCAGTTTATCGCGGGCAAAGAGTCTACCGAGGAGGAATTTTTCCATACCTTCAATACGCTGCACAGCGCGAATAAGCAGATCGTGGTGACGAGCGATCGCCCGCCCAAAGCCATTCATAGCCTGCAAGACCGCCTGCGTTCGCGTTTTGAGTGGGGCTTGCTGGCAGATATCCAGCCCCCGGAGTATGAGCATCGCCTGGCTATCCTGCGCTCGAAGGCCGAGTCGCTGCGTTTTGCGATCCCTCCATCGGTGATCGAGTATATTGCGCGTCCAGAGTGCAGCAGTGTGCGCGAATTGGAGGGCGCACTGAATCGCGTGATCGCGTACGCGACACTGCACGATGCCGCGCTTTCCGTCAGCCTCGCGGCCCAGGCGCTTGAACACCTGTATAACGAGAACAGCGCTCCAACATCTACCTTAACCGCCGCGGAAGTGCTGGAGGGTGTGTGTTCCTATTACAATGTCGATTTAGAACGCATGCGCGGTAAACAACGTGAACGAGAGATTGTGTGGCCGCGCCAGGTGGCCATGTATTTGATGCGCCAGGAGACAACCGCTTCCCTGCTGCAAATTGGCGCGGAACTGGGTGGGCGCGATCACACCACGATTATGCACGGTTGGGAGAAAGTGCAGACCGAGATCACCAACAACGACCGTGTGCGTCGCGAGGTTGCCGCCGTCCTGGAATCCCTGCAACGAGGCAAACCGTAGGAATTATGATACAATTTGCTTACCGACTTTCGTTTAGAACATCCCCTAGATGAGGTAAGCATGACCAACCCACTTACATCCTATCTTGAGGCGCATGCCGGTGAAGCGCAGGCGCTGCTCGAACAGATTTGCAGCCAGCCGAGCATCGTGGCTCAGAATATCGGTATGGTTGAAATGGCCAATCTGATGGAAACCTTGCTCACCGAAACGGGTTTCTCGACTCGCCGCCTGCATGTCGAGGGCGCGCCCACAGCTATTTATGGTGAATTGCGAGGAGATAGTGACTATACGGTGCTGTTGTACAACCACTATGATGTGCAGCCTGCTGAACCATACGAACTGTGGCTGTCACCGCCATTTGTGCCAACCGTGCGCGATGGCAAACTCTATGCGCGCGGCGTATCGGATAACAAGGGCGAAATCGCGGCGCGCCTGGCAGCTATTCGCGCCTTACGCGCTGTCTACGGCACACTGCCCATCACGCTGCGCTGGATAATAGAGGGAGAAGAAGAGGTCGGCAGTCCGCACTTTGGCGCGCTGGCAGAACAGTATAGCGCGCTCCTCCAGGCCGACGGATGCCTGTGGGAGGGGTCAAGTTTCGATGCTAGCGGGAGGCCAGAGTTAGTGATGGGTACAAAGGGCCTGATCTACGTGCAGCTCGATGTGGACGGTACAGGCGTCGATGCGCATTCGGGTGCAGCGCCTATTCTTCCGAGCGCAGCATGGAGGCTGGTGCAGGCGCTCGCCACCCTGCGCACTCCCTCGGGGCATATTCGCATTCCAGGTTTCTATGACGCGGTGCTGCCGCCCTCGGAGGAGCAGTTGGCGGCGATAACCGATCAGCCGAACCAGGACGCGGAGATGCGCGCGGCATTCCAGGTAGAGAAGTTTGTAGATGATCTGACGGGTGCGGCGCTGCTCGAACGCCGGTCGTTTGCCCCGACCTGCAACATCGCCGGACTGGTCAGCGGCTATACCGGCGAAGGGTCGAAGACTGTGCTGCCTGCGAAGGCAATGGCGAAGATCGACTTCCGCCTGGTACCCAACCAGGAGCCGGACGATATCCTCGCCAAATTGCGCGCACACCTGGATGTCGAAGGCTATAACGATATTCGAATAACCACCTTTGGCAAAGCCGACCCCGTCGTCACCCCTATGCATGATCCGTTTGTGAGGCGTATCGCTGCCCTCGCGGAATCGTTTAGCGGCGAACGTCCTTCAGTAACGCCGATTGCCGGTGGAACGCTCCCACTACTGGGCGCATTACGCCGCTTTGTGGGCGTGCCTGGCCTGTGCGCTCCTGGTAATGCAACCTATTGGGCCAGCGGCGCGCACGCGCCTAACGAGCATATCCGGCTCTCAGACCTGGCTCGAGCTGTGCGGTTTAATTGTCACATGTTTCAGTCGCTGGGGATAACTACTTAATCGCTCATTGA
>VBHV01000753.1:0-1866 GCA_005881995.1 Chloroflexota bacterium
AGAGCTTGATGGTGCCATCATAACTCGCGCTGGCGAGTCGGCTGCCGTCTGGAGCAAAGGCCAGTCCCCGCACCCGGTTGGTATGCCCCTCCAGGAGGGCAACGCAGGTAGTCGGCCCGGTCTCGTGCCTCTCCCACAGCCGAATCGTTCCCGCGAGATCGCCACTAGCCAGCAGGCGCCCATCTGGGCTCCAAGCCAGCGAGCCGACCGGACCGGGATGCGGCACGTCCTCGAGGGGAATGCCTAGCTTCGAGTCCCAGAACCGGATGATGGCATCATGTCCCCCACTGGCGAGCAGGCTGCCGCCGGGAGCAAAGGCCAGGCAGATGGGGGCTTTGGTCTGCCAACCAGACCAGAGCAGGGCACCACTCGCGACGTCCCACAGCTTGACGCTGCCATCATGGCTCCCACTGGCGAGCGTGTGTTCATCCGGGCTGAAGGCGAGGGCAAACGTATTGTCGGTATGGGCCTGCCAGGCCAGGTGTAACACCTGACCTGCCTCGCGCCACACCCATACTTCCCCCCGCCTGCTGATGGCCGCCCAGTACTGCCCACTGCGGCTGATGGCGACCGCAGTGATGTCATCGAAGTCCTCGCGAAAGACGCACTCACGGATCATGGCCCCGGACAGGGTCGCGTCTTGCAGCTCGACCTCTTGCAGGTAGGCGCCCCGCAGGGCCAAATGGGACAGGTCCAACCCACGCAGGTCCCCGCGCAGCAGCCGCAGCAGTGCCACCAGGTTGGCCGGGCCATAGCCCTGGGCCTGCTCGCGCAACGTGTCGAGTACCGCCTGCAGCTGCCCCTCCACCTCGGCTCGTCCCTGGTAGACGCTCTGCAGACCTGCGAGGAGCGGGGTGAGCAGCAACCGCTCCTGGGTCTGCCGTGTGTACTCCTTGGCCTGGGCCTGAGAGAGGCCATGCTCACGGAGCCGGAGCAGCCGCCCCTGCTGAATCTCCTCGCTTGCCGTGACGACCAGCCTGCTGGTCACATACTCCAGCACCACCGAGTGCAAGGTAAAGCTCCCGGCTCGCTGCCCCCGCTCGACGAGCGAGCGTCGGCGCAGGCCATCCACGGCTTCCAATACCTGGACGTGCGCAAGCGGGGCTACCAGCACCGCGAGCAGGTCAGCAAGGGTTACTTGCTCGCGAAGGGTAGCCAGCCAGTAGAGCACTGTCTGCTCCAGAGGAGAGAATGGCGCCGCCGAAGAGGTCGGCGATGGTCTCGGCCACGATCTTCAAGGCCAGCGGGTTGCCTGCGTAGATCTCCCCCAGGCGGTCTTGCTCCTCGGAGGAGCCGATGACCTCGTGTTCAGCCAGAAGTTGCTCGCAGGCCGTGGCCTCCAGCCCGGAGAGGCGCAATGAGCGCACGAGTGTGCGACTGCCCTCCAGGGCACGTAGGGCGGCGGGTTTCTCCCGGCTGGTTAGCAGCAGAAAACTCTGATGCTCCGTTTGGGCCACCTGACGCAGCAGGTGTCCATACGCTTCAAAGTCTGGGCGCAGCCGCCCCAGCGCCTCACCTTCTTCCAGCAGGACTTCCAGGTTATCGAGCACCAGTAGCACCCGCCTACGGCGCAGTTCCAAGAGCAGCAGGCTCAGGCGGTGCTCCTGGCTCTGGGGCAAGAGAGCCAGCGATTCAGGCGTGAGCACCGAGAGGCAGGACTCCAGCAACGCTTCACAGGAGGGGGCGTCGCGCAATGAGCGAAAGAGCACCACCTCAAAGTGCCCAGCCAGCTGCTGCATGGCACGCACCGCCAGTGCCGACTTGCCGATGCCACCAATGCCCAGCACGCTCACCATCCGACAGCCCTCCTCGACCACCCAGCGTGCGAGTGTCGCCAGTTCCGGCTCACGCCCATAGAAGTTGGCT
>VBHV01000753.1:1883-2221 GCA_005881995.1 Chloroflexota bacterium
AGCAGGGTCAGTGCAGGATGCGTGCGATCGAGCAAGCTGGCGAGCCAGGCTTCATCGAGCAGCACCTTCTGGCGTGCCGCACGCCACAGGGCGCGGATCTCCTCGGCCTCACGCTCAGCGGGAAAAGCCGAGGCTCGCACTCCCAGTGCGATGAGCTGTTGGAGATGCGCGGCTTTGGGATAACTGCTGCCAGCCTCCCATCCCAGGACCGCTTTGCGCGAGACTCCAAGCCTCTGGGCCAGGCCCGTTTGCGTCAAGCCAAGCTGTGTGCGCAGCGTCAGGATGCGCTGGCCGAAGGCATAGTCGCGCTCTCCATACAAGGACCTGTTTATTGGAGG
>VBHV01000175.1 GCA_005881995.1 Chloroflexota bacterium
AGTATTGCCGGTTCGTGCAAACGAGACATCCCAGTATCGTTGTGGATGCCAGTCGGCGGTCTTGCACCCCTGGCTGGAGCCATCAAGCCGTATATCCAAAAAGTGTCCTGGCAGGAGTTTTTGCACGCCTTGAAAGATGCTCTCGGGCGCTGGTATATATTCGTAGGTCAGATAGGTTTGCAGCGCCGCGAGGTTTAAGGTGCGCGGCACTTTGGGAAAGGCCAGTAGCGCCTTCAGTTCGGAACTGAAAGCAAAATAGGTGCCGTCGCTCCAATAGTAGCAGGGTTTCACGCCCAGCCGATCACGCGCTATCAAAACACGTCTTTTACGGCGATCCCAGAGCGCGAAGGCAAACATGCCGTTAAATCGCCGGATGCATTCTACTCCCCACTCTTCATAGGCATGAATAATCACTTCGCTATCTGAGCGCGAGCGGAAGTGATGCCCGGCCTGTTTCAAAGCAGGGAGCAATTCCTGAAATTTGTAGATTTCACCATTAAAGATGAGCCAGACGGTCCCATCTTCGTTAGTCATCGGCTGGTGACCCGCCGAGGTTAGATCGATGATGGCCAGGCGACAAAAACCCAGGCCTACGCCAGGTTCGCTGAGATATCCCTCGTCATCAGGACCGCGATGTCGCTGCGCTGCGGTCATCTCCCGCAGCAACCCCTCTGACACCGTCTCTTCGCCATCCAGACATACAATGCCACAAATACCACACATAAGGCCCTTTCTCCCTCTTCCACATGTTATAGAACTCTGCCTATTGTTGCAACGGAATCTGCGCTATGGGAGTAACGTTTCTCGCTTCTGAATTGAAATTATTCAATAGAGTTCCTGACCCTACAGACAATGGAACAGCCTCCAGGGCGGCGTCTCTGCCCCTATTCCGGAGATCACATTGAATTTGGTATGGTTCGTATAATGTGATTTTGGGGGGATAATATGAGCTTTTTCTTCAGAATCTCAGGAAAGCGTCCTCTCGGGATGCTCCTGTATTAGGAATATCCTCATTTTTGCTGTTGGTTGGGAAGATCAACAATTCTACTGCTATAGGGACACGATTATGAAGATTCAGAAAATAACCGGGGTATCCATCTGGATGCCCGGACAATTTATCAATGTTCATTATCGCGTCCACGTGGATAGCAGGGTTGTTGATGTGAGGCGAGGAAACACTGTATGGAAAGAACTGTAGGGGCCCGATTTATCGCGCCCGATAGGAACGCACGGAGTACGAGGGGCATGCGGGGTACACGCGCTGTACTGCTGTCCGTCATCGTTCCGGTGTTCAACGAGCAAGAAAATATACCGCTACTTCATGCGAGTATCAGCCGTGTGTTGAAAGAGCAGCATTACAACTACGAAGTCATTTATGTCGATGACGGCAGCACGGATGAATCGTTTACGCAACTCAGTTCCCTGGCCAGCTCCGATCCACATGTACATGTGGTGAAGCTGCGCCGCAATTTTGGTCAAACTGCCGCTATCTCGGCTGGAGTGCATTACAGCACGGGCGAGATTTTAGTTTTCATGGATGGCGATCTTCAGAATGATCCCGTGGATATTCCACGCATGCTGGCGAAGCTAGACGAGGGATACGATGTAGTGAGTGGCTGGCGCAAAAACCGCAAAGACGCGCAATTGAGCCGTAAACTCCCTTCATGGCTGGCCAATCGCCTGATCTCTAAAGTAAGCGGCACGCATTTGCATGATTACGGATGCACATTGAAAGCCTACCGGCGTGAAGTGTTCCAGCACGTGCGCCTGTATGGGGAGATGCATCGCTTCATTCCGGCCTATGCCGCACTCACGGGAGCAGCCATCGCGGAAATCGAGGTCACGCATCACCCAAGGCGTTTTGGTGTGTCGAAATATGGTATTTCGCGCACGTTCCGCGTGATCCTGGACCTGGTAACATTGAAGTTTCTGGGCAGTTTCGGCACCAAGCCGCTCTATGCCTTTGGCATGCCTGGCCTGGCCTCGCTGACGCTGGGTGGTGCCCTCTCCGCATTGGTACTCGGTCAGAAAATCCTCCCCCCAAAGGTGCGGGCGAATCGCAATCCGTTGCTTTCGCTCTCCGTGCTGTTTTCAGGGTTTGGTATGCAATGCATCATGATGGGATTGCTGGCTGAATTGCTGATGCGTACCTATCATGAATCTCAAGGCAAACCTACCTACGTAGTCAGCAACATTCTCTCTCTCAATGCGACACGTGTCGAGGGAAATGAAGCTGTCACCGAACAAATGGTTGCTCTCAGGTAGAAAGGTAACTGTAGCTTCGCCATACCGTGTAGGGTAGGGGCGACCCTCGCGGTCGCCCTGGAAACAAGTGAGGGGCGACCCTCGCGGTCGCCCTGGAAACAGACCCTACGCGCCTTGTCTAACTACCTGGTGGGAGGGTAGGGGCGACCCTCGCGGTCGTCCAGGGGAAACATGCGAGGGTCGCCCCTACCCTACACGCCTTAACTAACTACCTGGTGGTAGGGTAGGGGCGACCCTCGCGGTCGCCCTAAAAGTTGTTGTTGTAGTGTTGTAAGGAGGAATCTCGATTTGAGGAACTCTTCATCGAAACGGTTGCGCCGCGTGAACCGGCTCGCCTGGATAATCACGCCCGTACTGTTAATGATGGTACTGTGCGCAGGCGGGTTCGCCCTGTTTGGCGCGCATGCGTCCTCACCTTTGAATGGACGCTTTGCTTTTCGTGGTATTACCACTTCTGGTCCTGAGACTGGCCTGTATCTCACAGGTGACTTGGGACTGGCTGTCTCAGGCTCGACTCTGACCGGCAGCATGTGCGGTTTCAGCCTGGCTCCCAGCCATTGCGCGAACATTGATGCTGGGACGACACCCGATGGTGTCCATGTGACGTTTAGCATTCACACGATTGCTGGTCACCCCGCATTCTCGGTTGCCGGGGCGTTCGATCCTACGCTTGGTTCTGCCGGTGGGTTTACTGGAACATTCAGTTCTACCCCTCCCGGTGGAACGACCTCAA
>VBHV01000176.1 GCA_005881995.1 Chloroflexota bacterium
GAGTTCTTCGTATTGTTGAACGGACTCGGGTTCTTGTTGAATTGCCGGTATCAAGAGGGTGGATTGCTGCTCCTGGGTGACATGCCACCAGCAAGGACGGTCACTTTGCTGCGCGATCACGGGCTGTTCATGCAGCCCTTCAAGGCGTTGGCCATGATCGATGGCGAAAATATCGTAAATTTTCTTCGTATCGCGATCATAGAAGGTCAGCAGCATAGAGGAGATAGGCACAACCGCCGTCACAAATTGGTAGACGTTTTCGACGAGCTTCGAAAGGATTACGTCTGAAGGAAAGGCGGTGCTGATCTGCTGCAGTCGCTTCATATAGTCATTAGTGCGTGTCTGCGAATGTTGCAGGCGATCATTCTGGAGGTATAGCCCGAAGCGTTCGGCCCATAGCAGCGCTTCATCGCTTTGTGTTTGCTGAAAGCCGACGCCAGGAAGGGTTTGATAGAGAACGATGACACCGAGCATATTTTGTGGTCGCTGCGTGGATGGCTGCATTGGCTGCACAGGTTGTGTTGACTGCGGTGAAAGCATGGGTGGGTCCTGGATGGGAATGGCCAAATAGCAGCCTGGCACACGCTCGTTTTGGGCCAACGGCTGGCTGTCTACAGGATGAGCGGCAGCATATTCGTCACTGCGCAATACGATGGGTTCATTTTTTCGCCAGGCCGTCCCGATGAGGCCCTGTCCAAATGTATAGGCTTCTCCGAGGGAGAAAAGCGTCGTCTGGGACGGTAATGGCTGGAGGGTGACAGGGTCAAGCGGTGGTAAAGGTTTGGAAAGGCGTCTCATGCGCCCAAGCGCCGAGGCCGATGGATTTAACGGCCTGGTGATACCTGGTGCTTTACGAGGATTAAGAGGAACAGTGACGATATCTTCTATATTGTTGGCCGCGCTGGAAGGGCTACTGATGTGCGTGTGCAGGTGCAAACGAATGACCATCTGGCGGATATTCTCATCGTACAGCGCGAGACAGGCTCCTTGAGCCGTAAACTGCTCCATCATCTGTTGCAGGAGGTTTTTCAGCAGCGACAGGGGATAGTTTTCATCTGACTGGGTTTCTGACTCTCCCCATATAGCGGTAGACATCTGATTTCACCTCGAGTATCAAGCGGGAAGCACTAACAGGCGTAGTGTTTATTTTAGAAGCATCAGGCAGCAACATTGATAATGATTGCCTGGGGATGCTCGCGTTCCTCCGGTATCGATTCACCGACATCGATAAGCCCCTCAATGTGTAGACGGATAGCATCTTTAGCCATAGCAATAGCTTCTTCCAGGGTTTCTCCTTGCGTCACACAACCGGGTAAGACTGGTACTGTTACTGTATAGCCTCCCTCTTCAGTGTCTGGATGCAGGATAATGGTGTATTGATACTCACTCATAATTGTTATCCTTCTTGAGCCAAGTTCAGAGTAGGCCCCTTAGGTCATCTGCTGTAAGCCCTGCCTGTTTCAAAATAGTTTCCAGTGTTTTTGGTTTTAGCGTCACACTGGCATGCTTTGGAACTGTCACATTGCCTGACTTTGTTGGATGCGTTAAGGTGACATGGCTCCCACTTTGTCTCAATTGCTGCCAGCCATCATGTCTCAAGGCTCGGAGCAACTGAACAGCATTGATACGCGGCAGTTTTTGACCCATCATTCCCCACCTTTTTGCGTAAGTATACCACAACTCATTCATAACAGCGTAAGAAAATTCAGGTTCTCGGGAATGATTTGACAACGCATCTCTTCCAGGGCTATCATGCTATAAAGAAACAATATGCACCCCAATGCTAGAGGAGTACTCCATGTCACCAACAAATGGTATGGTTTTTCATACACATCGCCTGTCCAATGGCCTGCAAATCGTGGGCCAACCAATGCCCGATTTTGAGTCTGTCGCGGTATCCTACTATGTCTGTACCGGTTCGCGTGACGAGCCGGACCCGTCTATCGCGGGCGTCTCCCATTTTCTGGAGCATATGGTCTTCAAGGGAACGCAAACGCTGGACTGGCAGGAGATCACGCTCGAATTTAACAAGATTGGCGCGGAACTCAACGCCTTCACCTCGCAAGAAGCCACCGTCTACTATGCGCGTATATTGGGTGAGTATCTCGGACGCGCCCTTGATCTGCTGAGCGATATGATGTACCCGCGTCTTGCCGAGAGCGATTTCGATACGGAGAAAGAGGTCATCGTCAACGAGATTGCGCGCTCAGAAGATCAGCCCTACAACCTGGCGTTCCGGCGTATGATGCAGGTCTATTTCGAAGGTCATCCGCTGGGACATGATGTGCTTGGGTCGCGCGAGAGTATTCGCAATATGCGCATTGAGCAGATGCGCGATTATTGGAAGCGCCGCTATGCCGCCAATAACCTGATTCTCGCCATCGCGGGCAACTTTGATTGGGATCACGTTGTCCAGCTCGCGGAAGAGCACTGCGCCAACTGGCGCACAGGTGATGCCGGGCGCAACGTTGAACCCTATGAACCGGCGCAGCCCCGCAATGAAATCATGCTCGATCCAAAGCTCAAGCAGCAGATCATGATTCTCGCGATGCCAGCCGTAGATGTGAAAGATCCCGATTATTATGCCGCCGTGCTTGGTGGGAGCATCCTGGGGGACAGCGACGGCTCGCGCCTCTACTGGAACATTCACCAGAAAGGTCTGGCAGAATCCGCCAGCGCGGGCATCTGGGCGATGGAAGGGACGGGTATGATGATCATGGAGGCCAACTCCACGCCGGAAGAGGCCCCGCAGGTGCTCAAGATGCTGCGCGCCGAACTGGATAGCCTGCTGGAGGACGGCGTGCACGAGGACGAACTACGTCGCGCCAAAGATAAGTGGATCAGCAATATGGTACTCAGCAGCGAATCTACCTTTGCCCGCATGCGCTCGCTTGCGAACGACTGGGTCACAGAGGGCCGCCTGATAAGCGTCGATGAAGAAGTCGAGCGCGTCGAAAAGGTTACGACCGAGGATGTCATTCGCGCCTTGCGCCGCTTCCCCATGCGCGATAAGCAGGTGTTGACGACGCTGGGACCGTTGAACGAGGGGGAGTTGCTGGCAGCGTCATAAGTGCCTCCTCCCGCGCTTGACGCCCACAAGGGGCGTCCAATAGGCATCAACCTAAGCCGGGAAGACAGACGGGAGGCCGGGCGATCCGTAGGGGCGAGGGAGGATGATGAGGGGAAGGGAGGGCCTTTATGGTCGCCTGCGGGGTGGGGAGGTGGTCGTGTTTCTCCAACATGGCAGCCAGATGGACAGGTACGCGGGCGACCATAAAGGCCCTCCCAACCCCGCGTCCGCCACTCTCGCCCCTACGGATGTTGATGAGCCCTTTCTTCGGTTGATGCCTATTGGGCGCCCACAAGAGGCGTCAGGCGCGGGAGGCTTCCCCCTGGTACAATACAGCGAAACTTGAGCAATATCATTGCAAAGGAGAACCCACCCCATGACCCCACAAATTGCGCCCTATGGCTCGTGGAAATCGCCGATAACGGCGGAAATGACCATTGCGGGGAAGAATGTGGCCGATCCCATTGGGTTCGGGCAGATTGCGCTTGATGGGCAGGATGTCTACTGGATTGAGTCGCGTCCAGAGGAGCAGGGGAGGAGTGTGGTGATGCAGCGGAAGGCCGATGGGACTGTGGTGGAGAGAACGCCAGCGCCTTTCAATGTGCGTACGCGGGTGCATGAGTATGGCGGTGGGGC
>VBHV01000177.1 GCA_005881995.1 Chloroflexota bacterium
CGTGACAAGATCTGCTATAGAACCTACGATCCCAGAAGACCAGATCAAAGGCCGCGAAAGGTTGTGTCTAGCGCCTATATTCTCTACCCAGGCAACTATCTGGAGCACGATCCAGACGAAGCAGAAATTGGCGCTCTCCCATTAGTTCCAGATATGCCTCAAGCTGGTATGCTTGAGGTAAAAGAAGCCATCAAGGACATATTGTGCTTCGTCAAATTATTGTGAATGCTAATAAGTATGGTGTCAGGAGTATCTCAATGACACAAAGAAGTAATCCAACTTTCGTGTTTCACAATCAGGTATCGCCTAGATATGTTGAACCATTGCTGATCCAGCTTCAGTATGGTCAAGGGTATAGCACTGCTCAATTTACTGGTTTATTACGCTCAAATGGACTTGATGTGAAGGGAAATGGTATAGCTCTGTCCAATATGTCAACTTGGTCTCTTGCTGGATTGGGTCAGATAGAAAAGCGTGGGACACGCCATTTCAAAAAGAATGTATTTCAGCTTACTGATCTAGGCAAACAGTTGGTTGATACATACAGCACCAACTCCGAATTATTCTACGATCTGATGCATTTCATATTTTATTCTGCTTATTATCGTTCAAACGATGTAAGGAAAGGTCGTTTCTGGCTCTATGCTAATATTTGCGATAACCTTTGGCAAGAGGCACCAGCAACAATTGATGCCTCGGCGTTAACGAATTGGCTACAAATTGAAAGCCGTGTAGCGTTTCCCGGTTATGATCCTTCTTTCAGTGAGCAATCAGTAAGGGGAGTTTTCCCATGGCTGCAAAGCTTAACACCACCATTTCTTTCGAAATCAGGTACAGGGAATCAACTCAAATCTGCGAAGCGTAGTTACTGTACTCCTCAGCTTTTCCACCTTGCTACTGACATGATTTATTCAACAGTAGAAGGATTGCAGTATGGGGCTTCATTAGCAATTAACGAGCGGCATATAGTAGATATCTGCAAAACCTGCCTCCTGGAGACCGAGCGTTTTTGGGATATGGCTGATCTTACTGAAATGACAATCAATGGTTTTGAAATCAGGCGGGGGCAATGGGGTACTTCCTTTGCCCTTGAAGGGCCGCCAACCTGGATTACGTTACCTGATTTCTCGCATGAAAAAGCTCAACCGAATATGAATGAGTTTGAAGATGGGTTGAAGAATGACCAGTACTCTGGATGCCCGCATTCGCGATTGGCTCGATGTCAGATGGCTAACGCCCACACAGAAAACTGTATGGGAAGCCATCCAACATTTTGATGGTCCACCCCATCGTGTTATCAACATTTATGGTGCTGAAGGTACAGGCAAGACGTTTATCGGCTGGTTACTGGAACGCATGAACTACTCTACTTATCGTATATGGCCTGACAAGCAAAAGCCATTCTTGCCACGTCTGACACTTGATGATGTTTCTTCCGATCGCACGACCAGCAGAGATCTACGACCTCTGGTAGATAAGTATGGCATTCAGCAGATAATTTTGCTTTCGCGCAATCGAGTAGACGAACGCGCTATGCCAACTTTTGAATTGCACATAACAGAAGATGATCGCGAGAGCTTTCGTGCCAACTTATATCGATACTTGCAAATAATTGTTCCTGAAGAAGACTATCGAAACTATAAGGTAGCTGTTGAGCGGATATCATAGGAGGTCTTAATCGCAAATGGATATTACGAAACTTCGCCACATTCTCAACAAAGAGTCAATCCTGATAACGGCTAACGCGCGTGAGCTTGGTCAAGCTCCGCAGGACGTATTGGAACGGTATCGGCATTATGCGCTCACTCATGTGCCGCTTGGCGATACGACTAAACAATTGAAAAATCTTGAAAAAGTTCTCATTGAGAACCAGCACTGTGCTGTTGGGGCTATCGTTGGGCCATATGGTTATGGCAAGACTAGTACTGCTGTTCATCTCTGGAAGGAATTAAGAGATCGGAAGATTTTAGCTATTCCCCCTTTCCTGTGGGTCAATCTCTCGGAATTGATGGATGCAGTCTACCATTGGCTCAAATTCGAGTTTTCGCTGGGTCCCAAAGCATGTATTGAACCACTAAATAAACTCTACGAGAGGTATCGTCAAAGCTATAAGGATGAAATCTTTCGAAAAATAGATCCCGAAGTTGCCCAGGAACTTCTTGATAGGGGATCACTGGTGCTTGAGATTCGACCTGATGATGTCGTCGCCTTTTTCAAGGATGCTAGCAATCTTTGTGAGCAGGCTGGCTATAAAGGCATGGCTATCTTCACCGATGAATTGCAGGCTACTCTGGCGCAATATAAACCATCTCGTGATGAGTTTTTCGCCCACCTTTTTCAGATAGTCAAAGATATTCAAGGTCTAGAAGGAAACTGGGCCTTAATAATCAGCATGGATGAAGATACGGAAGGTATGATTACGTTACGCCGCCAGGATATACTCACCCGTTTACAACATTCTGCATTGTATTTTCGTGTAAAGGACGTTTACAATCGCCGTGAATATCCTGCTGAACTGTGGGCGGCTTTTGAGCAGCGCTTTGGTTTCGAAGGCAAAGAAGTCATAAGTACCTACACATTGGATTCGATTGGGCAGGTGGCGGCGCGTAATGACCTCGGGGCTGGTCCACGCATGGTCACTCAGGTATTAGCGCTAGCTGTGAAGAGCTACGAGAAATCTGGCCAGGCATATACTCCTGCGCAGTTTGTCGATGATTTTCTTGCAGGGTTGGTTCTGTTTGATCAGCAGGGCAAGTTTCCCACCGCCGTCAAAAAGGCTTTGGATAATGATCTTGTTAGATCGTCTGAAATCAACAAACAGGTAGTCAAACTGTTGGCTGCCTATCCAATGGGTTGCTCTGATACAACATTGACTGCATTTGAACTTCTGGAAGCTTTCCAGGCGTTCCCATCTCTGGCTCGAAAAGAACTGATAATTCAGTTGGCAGGTGGACCAACACTGCGATACCTTGCAGAAGAGGTCGTGGTTATTGAAAACATCGCACAGAGACTAACAAACGAGTTTGTTAGCCGATTTTCACCGGGGAAAGTGTATGCTGCCCGCGCTGCTGAGGGACTGCTGGCACAGGTGATTACTATTCCTACATTTACAGGGTGGAAAGCTGATAATCCAAAAGAGGTTGATGTAAATGGCATAAAGTATCAATCTGTTCGATTTCAGGGCAGTTTCGAGAATAGCTATCCGGATCGAGTGATCTCTGTTCTAGTAGCAGCTGTGCCGCAATCTCCTGTTCCTATATGGAAGAAAAACAATCAGGATGCTGATATTGAGCTGCGTTTCGAGCTAAATTTTAGTGTGTTGAATACGGAACCTGGCCGCTTGATTGTTTCTCCAGATTGTCCGGATATCGCTATTTTTCAATTGAACATGATGGCGGTGAACCATGATGAAGCTACTAGAATATTACCCAAGTTTCTCTTCGAGTACTACACACCGGAAAGATGGGACTCTTTGCTCACGCTATCGCTGATGGATCACTTATATAAAAATAGAGGCGACTTACCAGAAGAGCAGAATCGCATCAATGCAGTGATTCAACCGCTGCG
>VBHV01000178.1 GCA_005881995.1 Chloroflexota bacterium
CACAGCGGCTTCGATAGTATCCATCTCTACCCCGTGCGTGAACGGGAGCAGCAATCGCGTTGTTTCGGCCATTTCTTCAAGCCCACCTGGATGGTACACAAAGTCAAATCACGTTCAACTGCTCCCAGCATAACCGACAGATTGTCAGCATGTTCTCAAGAAAGGTGAGGAGTTGCTCAAGATTCGCTCAAGATCTGGCCGTAAGACCCACGGGATGCGCAACGAAGTGCAAGCAAGCGGGCAATAAAGTAAAGGAAGGAGATTGCTAAAAGCAGACATGGGTTCTTGGCCCTCATGACCGGCTCAGAGGGGACAAGCAGTCTAATTGCGGAGTTTTGACAAGTATGTAAGGAATCAGATACAGTGGGAACGGACTTTCTCAGAAAAATTGTCGGACCCTGACTCAGGATGGAGGAACACCATGTCATTTCCAGAAGAAGGAGTGCCGTTGTCTATGTGGTCCAACGGCTTCCCATTGCAGCTCAAGGTCACCCGCGTTCACAGCGATGGCACGGTGGAGGGGACGATAAGCGTTGGGATCAATCCCCCCGTGCCGTTCTCTGCAGGAGAGGTTGAGACACCGCTTCGTACAAATAAGGAAAGCCATGGAAGAACATAGCCACGTATTTGATATCTGTATCGTCTGTGCCATGTATGAAGAAGCAGAGGCAGTCCTCCATGAGTTCTCCTCGCGTTGCAGCGTCTCCTTCGAGAGCGCCTTTAGCCAGATGAGCCGCTACGCCTACCGCTACGCCACGATCCGCAACACGCGCAACGAACCGCTCAGTGTCCTGGTGACCTGGCCTGCAGATCGGGGACCCGTGCAGACGGGCCTGGATCTCAGCCTGATTTTGCAGGAGTTTCGTCCACGCTTTGCTGCGATGACTGGGATCTGTGCAGGTGACCACAAGAAAGTGAAGCTGGGTGACCTGATCATCGCGGAATGCGCCTATCTCTATGAAGAGGGCAAAGTTATTGCAGGACCAGATGGGCAGCAGATCCACCTGCTGGAAACGAAAACGGCGGCCTCGACCAGCCAGGTGATCCAGTATGCGAAAGGCTTTAACGGTTGGAAAGAGCCACTGGGGGCCATGAAACGCGCCAGGTTGAAACGTGAATTGAAACCGCGCGAAGAACCCCGGCGCTTTATTGTTCCCATGGCCTCCGGGATGGCGGTGCGCAGCGATAATCCGTTTCCCTGGCTGAGAGAGCGATTTCATCGCAATACCATCGCCCTCGACATGGAAGCGGCTACCTTCTACCGTGCCTTCGGGGCTGCTTCCCATATCCATGCGTTGGTGGTCAAAGGGGTGAGCGACTACGGCGATGGGAGTAAGAATGACGCCTACCATGAGTACGCCGCACGAGCGTCTGCCGTGTATCTCCTCACCTTTATTCAAGAGTATGTCACCCAAGAGAGCATGCCCCGACGGGATGTCTCCTCACACTCTCGCCAGGCAGGACCATCTGGGGTCTGGAATGTGCCCCATCGGCGCAACCCGCATTTTACGGGACGCGACGACTTGCTCGACCGGCTCTATCAGCAGTTGACTCCGGCAGGGCGACACGATCCTGCCACCACCCGTAGAGCCGCATTGACGCAGCCCCAGGCCATCAAGGGGCTCGGCGGCATTGGCAAGACCCAGATTGCGGTCGAATATGCGTATCGCTCTCGCGAACAGGGTCGCTACACACACACCTTCTGGATCAATGCAGCAACCGAAGAGGCGGTGATCGCCAGCTTGACCCAGCTCGCACATCTGCTTCCCGCCTTTCCTGAAAAAGATGAGACAGATCAGCACAAGCTGGTGGAAGCCATCAAACGCTGGCTCGAGCGATGTGAGCAGCCCTGGTTGCTCATCTTTGATAATGCCGATGATCTGCCTCTCGTGTCTACCTATCTTCCCCAACGGGGGAACGGGAGCATTCTCCTCACCACACGCGTCAGCGCCGTTGGCTCGTTTGCTGCACCTATCGAAGTAGGGAACATGGGTGTGCTGGAGGGGACACAGTTGCTGCTCCGTCGCGCGCTGCGCTTCGAGCGCGCTTCCGATGAAGCGATCAACGAGGCAACCAATCTGGTGATTGCCCTGGATTTCTTCCCACTCGCCCTCGACCAGGCCGGCGCATATATCGAAGAAACGGGTTGTGGCCTCGTTGACTACCTCCAGCTCTATCAGACCCATCGCAAAGACCTGCTAGCCAGACGGGGCGCGCAGGCCACCAACTATCCGGACTCGGTGGCCACCACCTGGTCGCTCTCGTTTCAGAAGATCGAACTGCAGAGCCCAGCGGCAGCCGATCTCTTGCGCCTGTGTGCCTATCTCGCTCCTGACAACATTCCAGAGGACCTCATCAGGGACGGCGCGCCGTATTGGAGTCCGCTGCTGCTGCAGGCCGCCGCTGACCCTTTCGCCTTCAATCAGATGATCGAACTGCTGCTCAAGTTTTCCTTTGTGCAGCGTCTCGTTGAGTCGCGCATGCTTAGTATCCACCGGTTGGTTCAGGCTGTGCAGATGGATACGATGGAACGAGTGATGCAACACCACTGGGCAGAACGAGTGGTCCGAGCCGTCAATTTTGTCTTCCCCGACGGGACAGACCCAGAAACGTGGCCACAATGTCTGTTGTATCTTCCACAAGCACAAGCATGTGTGTCACTGATTGAGCGGTACGCCCTTGGCGAGCCTGAAGCTGCGTCGCTCCTCCTCGAGACAGCACGGTATCTGAGCAGCTGCGCTCTCGACGTGCAAGCATTACCACTCTTCCAGCAATCACTTGCCATCCAGCAGTCACCAGCCATCGGCGAACGGGATGTGGACAGAATGATCGACACCCTCATCGATTTAGGATCTGTGTATTCAGCGTTAGGTGCGGGCGAGCAAGCCACGGCGTCCTATGAGCGTGCCTTAGAGATGAGCGAGCATACCTTCGGGCTTGAGCATCCGAGCACAGTGCGAAGCCTTTGCCGTTTAGCCCTGCACTGGGGTGGTATGGGCGAGTATGCCCTTCAAGAATCGCTTCTTCAGCAGGCTCTGGCAAGGCAGGAGAAGATGCTTGGCCCTGAACATCCTGAGGTGGCAGCTATCCTTGACAGTTTAGGTCTCCTCTATTCCTATCTCGACGACACTGAACGGGCCGAGCCACTGCTACAGCGCGCGCTCACGATCCGAGAGCAGGCCTTCGGACCTGAAGACCTCGAGATTACTACCAGCCTCCATAGCCTGGCGGTCCTCTACCGGTGGCAGAGGAAGTACGACCAGGCCGAGCCACTGCTTCGGCGCGCGCTCGCG
>VBHV01000179.1 GCA_005881995.1 Chloroflexota bacterium
AAAGAAAACGTCAAAGCAGCCTTTGTTGTGAATTCTCCTGAACGGGTTGCTGGACGCACCTTCCTGCTGATCGACGATATTTATGATTCTGGCTATCTGCTGCGCGAGGCAGGGCAAACATTGATGCAGGCGGGCGCGCAGGCCGTTTATCCGTTTACTATTACACGAACAGCTCATTCTGATGATCAATAGAAGAACAGTAAGGGAAAGAGATATGGAAAGAGACTTACAAGAACAGGCATGCTGGCTACTGCTGGTATTTGAGAGCGGGCTACCTACCCGCGTGGTCAATAACATACTTGTGGCATGGTGCCATCAAAATCAGCGACCCTTACAGGAGTTCTTCGCCGCCAGCCCTCAAGAGTGGAGCGAAGCCTGCCAGCTCAAAGCGGATAGCATCCAGAAACTTGAACAGGCCAGGGAGAAACTGGTCGGGCAGGCATTTCTAGTAGAACAGTTAGCTCACAACCATATTCACATCTTGACGGTACTCGATGCTGACTATCCGAAGCTGCTCAGAACATCGCTCAAGCGCGAACAGACACCGCCGGTACTTTTCTACGCTGGAGATTTGCGCATTCTTGAACGTAAAACCATAGCCATCATTGGTTCACGCAAGGCCGGGGAAGAGAGCCTTGCCTTTACCCGCGCTGTATCGAGCTACCTGGCTGAACGGGGGGCGAACGTCATCAGCGGCAATGCGCGCGGTGTGGATCGTACTGCTTACGAAGGCGCAACTAGCACCGAGGGATGCACAACAGTCGTGCTGCCGCATGGTATACGCAAACTCAGTGGTGTACAGATGCGAGCCTTGCTCCCGAAAATCGAAGCGGGCAACGTCCTCTTAATGAGCCAGTTTCACCCGGATGACCAGTGGGTTGTCAGTCGCGCAATGGAACGCAACAAGGTAGTGACGGGCCTGGCACAAATCGTGATTGTCGCCGAATCAGATATCCAGGGCGGAACATGGGAAGGCGCAAACGGCGCGCTAAAGCAGCATCGGCCATTGTATGTGCGCCAGTCGGATGGAACTAGCTCCCTACCCGGCAATAAAGCGTTGATAGAGCTGGGAGGACAGCCATTAGCGTGGCCTGTAGAAAATGTGGCGGAGGTTCTGGCTCCTTTGCTAGAGGAAAGTGCTGTATTGCAACAGCA
Organism: Chloroflexota bacterium; assembly: GCA_005881995.1. Next base: position 1,156 of record VBHV01000179.1, read on the forward strand.
AAAGCAGGAGGCGTCGCCTCGTCCAGATCAGCTTTCACTGTTTGCTGTCTCAAATGAAGCGTGAAATTGCCTATGACCACCATCGACCACCGGGGCCGCGACCTCGTCATCATCCCCGGCGAGGAACAACTGCAACTTCCAACGCCGGAACTGTTACGTACCCTCTTTGGACCGCATCTGCCCGCCAATATCCGCGCAGCAATGGGACGCGATAAACGGCACCACTTTTTACGTACTCAGCCCATCAATTTCCCGGCAGTGAAGAAAGCTCTTCAGGCCCAGAAAACCCCTTTTACCGTTGCCTTCGAGGAACGGCCCGCCTTGCCATTCGAGACCGCGTTGAATGTAGAGTCGCGTCCATATCAAAGCGAAGCGCTTACGAACTGGCTGGCAGAAGGCAGCGCGGGTGTAGTCGTCTTGCCAACCGGCGCGGGGAAAACGCTCGTCGCAGCTATGGCTATACATGAAACGCGCCTGTGGACGCTGGCAGTCGTACCGACACTCGATCTCCTGGGGCAATGGCGCACCGCCCTGGCTAACGCGCTCTCATTGAGCGCCGATGACATTGGCGTATTCGGCGGTGGCGAGAAAGAGATGAAGCCGATCACCATCATCACCTATGACTCGGCGGCCCTCTATCCACGCGAACTGAAACGCTTTGGATTGCTCATCTTTGACGAATGCCACCACCTGCCCGCGCCGACCTATCGCCTGATCGCTGAAAGCGCGTTCACGCCCCTGCGCCTGGGGTTAAGCGCAACACCGGAACGCGGCGATATGGCGCACCTCGACCTGGACCAACTGATCGGGCCGGAGGTCTACCGGCGTTCGCCCGCGGAACTGACCGAGGGGCAATACCTGGCGCAGTATTCAGAAGTGCGCATCGATATCTCCCTGTCTGCTGAGGATGAGGTCCGTTACGCTGAACAGCGGCGCATCTATCGCTCGTTCTTGCAGCGCCGGCACATCATCATACACTCGCCCGAAGAATTTCAGCAGAAGGTTATCTTCATGAGCGCGCGCGATCCCCAGGCGCGGGAGGCTATGCTGGCGTGGCGCGAAGCGCGTTCAGAGTATAACCCGGTGGTCGACGAGATCAGCCGCCGTTTTTGCCTGCCCAGCATAACCTACAAAACGCCTACCGAGGAACGTCGCGCCATCCTCGAACGCTTCCGTTCAGGCCAGTACAGCAAACTGGTCACGGGCCGCGTCCTGAATGAGGGCGTCGATGTGCCTGATTGCCGCGTCGCCATCATCGTCAGCGGCAATAGCACTAAGCGTGAATACATTCAACGCCTGGGCCGCGTATTGCGCCCCAAAACAGGGCAGGCGCTGTTGTATGAACTCGTTACGAGCGGGACGATCGAGGAGGATATGGCGAAACGTAGGAAGTAAACGACATACATAAAGCTATCGCTTACTTTCAACCCTCGTTTCTTTTCACATTTACTCGGCACCTATCCGTCCTGCCAAGGAGACTACGTCTCTAGGAGGATGCTGTAAAAGGTGCTACATCAAAAGCTGCCAGGAACTGGATATTGTAATGAATCTGTACGACGCCGTCGTGTAGCTGGTTTGTTGTTGGATCAAGTTGTCCAATATACGCGTACCTGGCCTGGGTCTCCATTTCATCCAGGATGGATAAAGCGCCAGGGCTGGTCAACTGGTTAACAGGCATATTTACCAGCTTTTTGGCATCAAGACGTACCTGATCTAACCAGCCTTTCACCTCATTGAGTGCATTACTGATGGTCTCGGCCAGCTTGTGTTGATGCGCTGTGGCATCGGGAGATTGAGTGATCGCTCTTAAATGCTTGCTGACGTGAAACAGGTACCCGGGAGGATTCTGGTTCAGTGCATCAAACTCAAGCAGGGCTACAAGTGCAATCTTGGGGTTGACCAGGATAGGTGTGCCTGCAGGCACATCCTGTTGGACGTAGGCAAGGCCATCCAGGTAATCCAGGATACGAACAACCTGGTTGTGTATGCTTATTGTCTCATTCCGCTCCCATGAGTCCCTTGCACTACCCGCCCATTCCAGAACCTTCTCAGTATTTCTAAAAAGCCAGATATCCAGGCCACCAGGTAATCCTACTTTGTGCAGGGTTAGATCTTCGGCAAGTAAATGCCGCAGGTGGTTAAGCACACTATTATGATCAACCGTGTCCAGAGGATCAGGCTTTTGGGGAAGTGCAGCATAGTAACGCCAGGCCTTCTGGTCAAGAGAAGGGCTGCCGGGCGCGATGTTCGCATCCTCTTCCGTAACTAGAAAACGGCTTGTAACTGCTAACAGATTTGTATAGTTCTGGTCACCCTGGTAGAAAAAATGCGCGTTCCCATTTACGACGGCGAGTTTTGTGATAAAAATCGGAGTTCCCTCGGTCTGAGCGCTGTCGCTGAGCAACCACGCGTAGTAACTTTTACCGGCAGCTGGAGTGGAGAGATTGTGGAGATCAATTACCAGTTGGTCGTTGATCCCCTGACTGCTTTGTTCAGAGATCTGTCCACTGCTGATGAAGTAGACGTGTCCGGCAACCTGTGCCGCTGCCGGTGTCATGCGAGCGCCAGATGTGAACCAGTAGACAGAGCCTAGAATTGAGCCGAGTAGCACCAGAATCAACAGAGATACCAGCCCAATAAACAAACCCCTGCGCGATCTTTTGACAGTCGGACGAGGTGGCGCCGGTGCGGGGACTGGAGTTACTGCGCCTGGAAGTTGGGGATGCGATGGCACCGGTGTGGGCGGCCCCGCGTCAACTTCGAAAGGTCCAGAATTTACGAAAGAAGTCTTGCCTGGATCGCTCACAGGATCTATCGGGATACCATGATCGCTGGTGGGGAGTTGCGCGGACGGCGGAGTAGAAAGCGCCAGGGCATGTTGCGATGGTGAACCGATAGCCGCTATCCCAGGTGAGGAAGGTGGATTTGGTGAATGAGGCAAGAAAGTCTGCTTGCTCATATCCTTGATTGCGTACCCGGGAGATACCGGATTATCAGCTATCGACATGTCGAACGCATCAGCCAGAGCCGCAACCATAGCTGCGGCGCTGCTAAAGCGCATAGTAGGGTCTTTAGCAAGGCAGCGTATAATCACTGCTGAAAGTGGCGGTAGAATGTCGGGATTAATCAAGCTGGGTGCAGGGGGCGGGCTGGTGATGTGCTGCATCATAATAGCTGTGATGCTCTCACCTCGGAACGGCGGAACTCCTGTACAAACCTCAAACAGAACGACACCCAGCGAATAAATGTCACTACGTTCGTTGCCGATCTTTCCGCTCGCCTGCTCTGGAGAGAGGTATAGTGGTGTTCCAAGCCCTGTACTACTAAGGGTGGCTCCGGTTGCTCCCATCAGTTTGGCAATACCGAAGTCGCTGAGGATGGGTTCACCCATGGTTGTGTTCGTATCGCGTTTATCAAGTAAGATGTTGCCTGGTTTGATGTCGCGGTGGATCATACCTTTCTGATGGGCGTAGTCGATGGCGCGGCCGATAGCTGCAAAAAGGTAGTAGATATCACGTTCAGGGGGAAACTTTCCAATACGAGAGGTTTTGCGAATGTAGTTCGCGAGCGTTGGCCCTTCAATATAGTCCATCACCATATAGGCAATGGTACTGCTCGTTTCAGGTGGCCGCGAGATCTGAAAATCATAAATCTGTACAATGTTGGGATGGCGCAACGAGGCAATCACCTGAGCCTCGCGTTCAAAACGTGAGATGAAGGCTGCATCGTTCAGGAAATCAGGATGCAGGATTTTGATAGCCACATGGCGCCGTAATTGCGGATCGAAAGCTTTCCAGACCTCGGCCATACCACCACGTCCCAGAAGTTCCTGCAATTCGTATTTGCCCATGTATTGCGGATTCGTATTCATAGTCTACCCCTTCGCCACTGTCGCGAGCAACTACACGCAAAAAGAGGGTTAGAAAAACAACACTATTATCAAATATAGGGTAACTTCTGTCAACATATCGCTTCACAATCACTCTGTGACATAAACGACAAAAAGCGGTGTAATTACAGGACTTATCAAGAAGCTCTGCACGCTGCAAACGACTGAAAACACATTTGAACATTTGCTTCAAATATTGGCCGAATGTCGCTGTACAGGCATATCAATTTTCCTGTATAATAACCTGGTTGCAATTACAAAAAGGAGAAATGCGTGCGCTTTAGCCTGCAAGATATCAAGAAGCACGTTCAGAAGCGTGGGGGTGAACTTACCGTCTCCCTCCATTTTTTGCGCCCCGGCGAGATGCGTGCTGAAATTGCTCGTTTGATTGACTATCATGAAAAACTGTTGGGTCAGCCGCAGCGACAATTCTCTGATGATGATGTGCGCGCGCTCGTTGGCGATTATCGCATGGCGCATTGCCTGGCTGCCACACTCAGCAGGTGGTACAACCGGCGTGCCTGCGATTGGGACGAGGTCTTGCAGGGTATTGGCAATACCGGATTGAGCGAGGCAGGCATCGCTTCCCCCGTCCAACTGCGGCTGGCGCTCTACGACTACGTCAATGAACACCACGCGGGCTTTCTCGATGCTGGGATGCGTAAGGAGGCATTGGAACGCTTCGCCGCCCTCTATCACCTCACAGCGCATGATCTGGAATACCTGCTTGCGC
>VBHV01000110.1:0-8195 GCA_005881995.1 Chloroflexota bacterium
CCAACGGGATAAATACGCCAGGCTTAACCGACGGTTTTGTGTCACTGATACATACCGAATGAGCGCCGATGTAATCCAGTTCAGAGAGAATCTCACCCGCCCTATCATATGAGGCCCCCGAAGGGGCAATGAGAAAGACAGGAGTACCTGGACCGCTCACAAAATATTCTTCGTGCGCCCATTCCTCGATGTTCGTCGCCACAGCCAGTTTTTGCGGCCCCTCGAACAGTTTGGCCGCGCCGAAGTGCGCCGTTGCCAGATTCGGGCCAGCGCCGAGAAAGGTGAGCCATGCGTGCCCGGCCATCTGCTCGCCCAGTTCACGCACAAGCGCATTGCTTTCCTCAAGCGTCTGCCGCGCCAGATTGGGCGCATTTCGCAGCAGGGTGCGCGCCCTGGCTATATCGCGTTTGCGCGCCTCGCCCCAGGCAAGCGCCAGGTCGAGCAGCGCGTTCAGAATCGCCAGGTAGGTGCTTGTGCCAGGAGAATAGCCGAGCGTTGGAACGGACAACTGGATGATATGGTGTGCAGCTTTCGCCAGGGGCGATTGCGGGTTTCCAGTGAGAGCGATCACGCGGAGACCGAAACGCCGCGCCTGTATCGCCGCCTCGATAGTTCTGCCCACTTTGCCTGAAAATGAGATGCAGACGACGGCGGTATGCTCAGGTCGAGAGCGCAGGTAGCGTACGCGGTAACGCGCAAGGTCGAGCGCGTGTATACTTTCGGCGTCAATGCCCGCAAGTTTCTGGAAGGCCAGCGTCGCTGCCGCACCCGCGAAGGCAGAGTCTCCACACCCGGTAAGATAAAGAGTGGTAATCCCGTCAGCATGCAGTTTACCCGCCAGGGCGCGTAGCGGAATTGCCAGCGTCTCCAACTGTCCAGCCAGCAGCTCAGGAATCATGGCGATCTCTTCGCGCATCAAATCCAGCGCGCTACTGATACCGTGATCTGCTCCCTCAACCTGCGACAGTTGTGCAGGTGCGGAAAGGAGATGCACGGATGGGGGATCGGTATGAATGCGTTCTTGCGCTGTGGCGGGATTGACTTGAGCCAGTTGCATTGAACCGAAGTTTGCCACTGCGTAAGAGGCAGAAATCGTGCCGCGTTGTGCCGACTCCAGCGGGCTGCAACCAAGCGATAGCCCGGAGGCGAACCCTCCACAGAATGCATCACCGGCGCCGGTCACATCTACTACCGGGCCTTGCGCTATACCTACCTCGTGCAAGATTCCTCGCGCTTTATCCCAGACCAGCGCTCCCTCCTCACCCATTTTAATCACGATGATCGGCGTAGGCAGGCTCACCAGCGTCGCCAGGGCACGGCGTGGTTCGTCGTAACCGACAAGATCGGCCAGTTCAGCGCGGCTGGGCAGGAAGGCGTCGACCCTGGCTGCCAACTCGCGCAAGCGCTGCCGGTAGTCTACAACGTAATCTTCATGGGTATCCAGGGTGATGATGGCGTGAGGGGCAAAACGTCGCACAGTATCCACAATAGCTTCTGCCGCGTCCAGTGGCATACCGGCTACATGCACGACCGGCGGAGGCTGCGCTTGCAACCAGGCAACCGGTACATCACGCGGCTGTACAGCCACCTGGCGCGAACGCTCGCGTGGAGTGCGATAGATCCAGTGCCGCTCACCGCTGCTCTCGTAGACCACCCAGTTGCGTACCGTTGGTCCAGGAATATCAACGATGCCATCCGTGGCTACAACGAGAGAGTTCAGCATCTCGGTGAGATCGCGCGGAAAATCCTCGCCCCGGCGCGTCACTACTCCAACCTGGGATTGCCAGAGGCGTGCTCCCAGCAGTGTGTAGAGGCTATTGCCACCCACGCTGGACATGCGTGTTGTACCATCGGGCAGCACTACGTCGTCAATCGTCAGGTTGCCCACCACGATCACTCGTGGATACATGGTGGGCTTCACAGTGGCGTGAGGCTGCTCGTTCGTTTCCATCCCCATGCGTAACTTACTCCGGCGGAATCTCGCTGTACGTCAGGCCAAGGTCTATACCCTGGTTGCGATTCAAGAAGTAAGCACCGATGTACCAGAGAATACCCACAACAATGACGCCGATCATAAAGGAGAGTGACAGCCTGGCCGTCACACCAAAGGTGGAGTTGATGGTGCTATTGAAGATGAACAACAGCATGAGGCTGCCGAGAACAAGCACGCCGCCTATTCCGGCAAGCGTGACAGAGGGGATGCCAAGTATGCGGTGACCCCCACCCGCTTCCCAGACATGGCGCAGCCGGTAAGGGAAGACGATGCCAGCAATCGATACCAGGATAAAGGCGGCAATCTGCGCGAGTAGCGCGCCAAGCAGGCTAGCCTGTGGTATGGCTACCAGGGCGATCAGCGCCAGCGTTCCTGTAACGGTGCAAAAGATGATGGCTTTGACCGGGGAGTGGAAACGCTCGTTCACGTCACCCAACGGGGAGGGAATCATGCGATCGACGGCCCAGGCCAGCATGTAGCGCGTGGCCTGCAGTTCGGAGAGCGGAGTTCCCATCAGCGCCCAGAAGATAAAGCCGATGCCGATGATGAGCGGGATCAGCACATTACCCGTGAGCAAACTGACGATGAAGTTGAAGCTCGGTGAGAGATTGCCTGGCAAGTTGAGCAGGCCGGGCTTGGTACTCGAGAGGAAACCAAGGCTGCCAATCCAGTTCACACCGACGGCCTGCGTGAAGACGATCACGAGCAACGCCAGCATCAACCCGTTGAGCAGCACACCACCGACCATCGCAAGATACTGGTTGCGCGCGGCGCGTTTGACCTCGCCGCCGATCTGGGCCGATCCCTGCGCGTAGCCCACCACGAAGAAGACCCAGGGCAGCATGAGCAGCGTATCGCTCCAACTGAAGCCACCCGGTAAGGTATACCCGTTCTTCACCGCCGTTGGAATGACCTGGTTGAACGCCAGCCCTTTGTGCTGAGTGGCAAAAGTGTTCCAGGCATTCTGGATATTGCCGCCGTCAAAGAGCAGAAGCAGGAAGGCGATGATAATACTTCCGCCAGCGAAGATGAAGAAGACCTTTTGCCAGCGCCAGAAGCTCTGACCGCCCAGGATGAGCAGCACGGCGAAGCCAATATTGATGAGCAAACCGATAAGCAGCACCCACCACTGCGTGGTAATGCCAAGTATGGGGAACGATGCCAGCAGATTATTGCTCAAGTCAATCCAGCCGCCTTGACCGGTGGCTGCCCCGATGGTAGAGAGCGCAACGGGCACGGCAAAGGTGAGAGCAAACCAGGCATTAAAGCCTATCCAGAAAAAGATGAGCCACATACCCTGGCTCCAACCCAACAACCAGCCCAGAAATGGATGCAAGACACGGCTGACGAACACATAATCGCCGCCAGAACGGGGCATAGAGGCCGCAAAGGTGGAGTACACCCACAGCAGTGTAAATGCCATCAGCAGCGTACCGATGATGACCGCCACCAGCATATTGCCATTGGGAAAATTTGCCGGTGCTTGTAGGAAGAGAAAAACTGCGCCAACGGCGATATTCATGCCGAAGGTGTTCATGATAAATGCATCGAGTAGGGATACTTCCCGAAGTAGTCCGGTTGCGTTACGCAAAAACATTTTGCCTGAGCTGCCTTCAATGGCTGAGGTAGCCTTATTCATGGCCGTGCGCCCTCCTCTAAATCCGGCGCGCCGATGAGGTGCAAGACGCGATCATCGCGCCGGAAGCTTTCAATCGTGAAACGGAAACGATCTGCTCGATAGAGCACCTGCGCGAATTCCACAAACTGGTCTGTCACGTCATAGGTCTTTCCTTCCACTTGCAGCATCGGCGTTCCCGGAGAAATACCGAGCACTGCTGCCTGTGCAGCACGACAACGCACCACTTCTATCGTGTTTTCGGCCCGGGCCAGCACGATACCGTAGCGCTCCTCCAATGTTTTATACAGCGACCGCCCCTGGAAATCGATGGTCTCGATGCCAGGAACAAGCCGCGCCGGAATATAGGAGGAAAGCAAGGCAATGGCCTCGCCCTGGCTCAAAGCAACGCGCTGGAGGTATACATACTGCTGATCACCCTGGCCAAGTACGCTTTTGAGGGCGGGGGGAATCTTGCCCACACGCAATTCAACCACGCGCAAGGTGGCACTCAGCCCTTTAGCACGCATGCTCTCGGAGAAACTGGACAGGATACTGATCTTTTCCTCGACCTTCTGCTCCCGCACGAATGTCCCCTTACCGGGGACGCGGTAGAGGTAGCCCTCTTTCACAAGATCAAGGATGGCCTGCCGCACAGGTGCAAGGCTAATGCCAAAGCGGGATGCATATTCTTTTTCCTGCAACAATTGCTGACCTGGCAGGAGTTCGCCGCGTTCAATACTGCCGAGCAGGTAATTGCGCACCTGGTGGTGAAGCGGGACAGGGGAATCCCGGTTTATTTGAAGCTGCATATCATTAAAAGAGTTCTGAGCGTTCGCGTTCATAAGAAGGTTTCCTTCTGCAAATATACATAATATTATAATATAATATTCTTATGAATTCAAGAGCCTGGATTGGTAGTAAAAGTGGCTTACTTGCCGCTTTTATGAAACTTGATGGCGTTGCGGTAGACATCGACGTAGCGCACGGCAGAGGCGTGCCAGGAATGGTCGGCATTCATGCCGCGTTGTTGTAAAGTGCGCCAGATATCCTTGAAGCGGAAGACTTCCAGGGCGCGCACGATTGCGGCGAATAGTTCCCAGGGGTCGTAATTGACGAAGGTGAAGCCATTGCCCCCGCCGGTGCTGGGATCGTACTTTTGAACGGTATCTGCCAGGCCGCCGACGCTGCGCACGATGGGGACGCTTCCGTAGCGCATGGCGATCAACTGGCCGAGGCCGCAAGGCTCGAAACGCGAGGGCATCAGGAACATATCGCTGCCAGCGTAAATACTCTGGGCCAGTTCGCTGTTGAAGGTGAGGAAGATCGCGACCTGCTCAGGATAGCGGGCAGCGAGGTTCTGGAACATCTCGTGATAGTGCTGATCGCCGATGCCCAGCACGACCAGTTGGATACCCTGAGCCAGTAAGGGCTGCGCAATCTGCGCGATCAGGTCAAAGCCTTTCTGATCGGCCAGGCGTGAGATCATGCCGATGAGCGGAACATCCGGCTTGACCGGAAGATGCGCGCGCTCCTGTAAGGCGCGTTTATTGGCTGCGCGTTTGTCAAGGCTGGCACAATCAAACTGCGTATGGATGTAGCGGTCGGTCGCGGGATTCATTTCCTGGTAATCGATGCCGTTGAGAATGCCAAAGAGGTGATCGCGCCGAGAACGCAGCAGAGGGTCAAGTTTCTCACCAAAGGTGGGAGTCAGTATTTCCTGAGCGTAGCGCTCGCTGACGGTGGTGATGGCATCAGCGAAGAGGATGCCGCGCCCCATGATATCGACGACATTTGCCAGTTCCACGATCTGTGGATAGAGGAACCCCCCTGTGGCGACGCCTGCCACTTCGAGGATACGGTAGCCAAAGATGCCTTGATAGGCCAGGTTATGGATGGTGTAGGCGGTGGCTGCATCAGCAAAGAACGGGTCGTCGTGGTAGACGGTATGCATCCAGTTGGGAACAATGCCCGTCTGCCAGTCATTACAATGGATGATATCGGGCGACCAGTCCAGGGTACGCACCGTTTCAAGCGCGGAGCGGCAGAAGAGGATGAATCGTTCTCCATCATCGGTATAGCCGTAGATGTTTTCGCGATCAAAGTAGCGGGGGGCATCAATCATGTAAACGGGTACGCCCTGACCGATGCTTCCCTGGAGTACGCGCACCTGTTCCTGGTAATGCCCCATGTGCACCGGTACCGCGTCGAGCGCGGTCGTCAATTGAAAGCGTTCGGGGCTAACCTGTCCATAACGCGGCATCACCAGCCGCACATCGTGACCGAGTTCCTGCAGCGCCTTCGGCAATGCACCCACCACATCGGCCAGTCCTCCAACCTTGGCAAAAGGTACAATTTCGGCAGCAAGGATCAAAATTCGTAGAGGCCGCTCATAATCCATATCCATTTCCATATTTCCCAGGGCGAGAGTGTTTTTCGCCACAACACATTTTTTCCCATTATAGCACAGTGGCCGGAGCGTGGTTTAGGCCTTCCTTCAGGCAACAAAAAATCTGGCCTGGCAATCTCTCATGCCAGGCCAGATGATCATCTTATGACTATCCTACACTTTGTAGCGGTTGCGGGTCAGGAAGTAGAACTGGATGGCGGCAAGGAGACCGATCACTACTACGACCACAACGGCGTTAATGGTGCCGGGAGGGCCTAGGATCAGGCCACCGCCGGGGGTGAATGGAATGTTTGGTTCAGTTTCGTTGGGGAATACCGGCAGCGAAAAAAAGGCAAAGGCAGCGATATAGATCAGCAGGCAGGTGCCTACAATGAGCCAGTATCCAGTGCAGCCCAGGTTCCTTTCACCAACCACGGCAAACTCGCGACGCGCCACGCTCGTCCAGATGGCAGCGAGTAGCAAACCGCCGCCGCAGAGCAGGGCGGCAATGAACACTTCGTCTGGATTGGTGTGCACCAGCAGCGTTGCCAGGGCCAGCACCGCCGTGATCGTGACACTGGCTATGATGACCAGGTTGCGTTTCGTCTTCCAGACCACGATGGCTGCGATCAACAGCACGAAGAAATTCGTATCAATAATGAGATCGGTGATATATCCGGCCTGTTGAGAGAAGGAACAGCTTTGCGGGATGGCGGATAGCTTCCCGCAAAGGGTCAGGTAACCACCCAGTCCGATGAATGACCAGGAATGCATCCAGTAGATCAAAGGGTAGACGACGAACCAGAGAAGCAGGAATATCACCCCGGTCTGGGCAAGAAAGATGCCAACCATGTACAGCCCGGACATAGTGCGTTTGCGTACCGGGCGCATCAGGTAGTGCAGGCGTAGAGCGAAGGCGCCAAGCGTACAGAGGATTGCGATACCCAGGAAGGTGTTGAAAATGGTATTCACGATGAACAGGCCGGTAATCGGGCCAGGACATCCGTGCGCAGGGTCAACGGCGTACGGACATTGGGGATAGATTTTGCTGGCCAGTTGCTGATTGTTCACAAAAGTATAGAAAATCATGAACGCAAACAGCATGGTGCCACCAACGGCGATCATGGCGCGGATGGCCGGAGTGGTTCCCGGGTCTCTACGGTCCGGGTTGCGCTGCTCGTTGCGGGCAAGGACGCTGTAAAACACCAGGGCCACGCCAACCACTAGTATTGCCACCCCGATCATAACCAGGTCAACGGCATCAGGCTGGAACCAGAGTACTTTGCCATTCAGCACAGGATTCCATACGGTATCTGCATGGGGGAAGTACTGGTTGCCTGTAACCGCCGCCCAAAGTATGATTGCCAGGCCGGCAATCGCCAGTAGAGCTCCCAACCCACTAAAAATGATCGGCGGGACAAGAGGCTTAGGATCAAAGAGGAGCACCACCACCTGAATGATGACAAAACCCACCAGGCAGGTTACACCTAATGCCAGCGTGCCTTGTTCAAAGCCGGCCAACGACGCTGCGGTCATCTGGTTAAAAATATAGGTCGGGACCTGTCCAATCAGCAGGGCCGAGATAAAAAAGAAGCCCACCGCAAATATCATGGCTCGCGCCCAGGATATTCGCTCTACCTGTTCCCGTTGTTGCGTGTGTTGCATAGATCGCAATCCCTTTCAACATATCGCGAGGTGCGACATGACCAGCGATCTGGCTAAAAGGAGTAGCGCGCCTCGCTGGGAGAGGAAACGCGGCTCCTGGACAATATCATGTAAGCGTGATGGTCAACGCCGCAGTCATCACCGGATGTATGCGACAATAGTAGGCAACGGCGTGATCCTTGTTAAACGTATAGGCGTTCATCATGACTTTATAGGTGAAACTCTGACCGGTTGTAAGGGGAGTCGACGCGCCTGAGTCAAAGATATTAGCCGGTACCGGATTTGCTGGATTCTCTCCCATGATCGACGTGACGGTATGGGGAGTTTTACTCTGATTGACCCAGGTAATCGTTGTGCCTACCTTGACCTTGACGTTCGGACTAATAATCTGCTTGCCGGGGGTCTTCGGATCTGTTACCGCGTAGCAGGCGGGGGTACATGTTTGGCCAGCAGGTGCGTCAATAATATCGATGGTGACGGTACTCAACTTGGTCATATCAACCACCGGGAACTGCGAAAGATTGCCATTCCCC
>VBHV01000110.1:8252-10417 GCA_005881995.1 Chloroflexota bacterium
CATTTTTCGCCAGGTACGCTGGATCGGCCGAGCGTACGAGATCAAATAAATAGGTGATTTGATCCTGGGTGAGAGGACCGCCATACTGATCACTCCATGCTGGCATGAGCGGCGTCTTTGGATCAGCCGGATCATAAATACCTGCGCTGATAATGCGCATTAGATCCATATCGCTCAAAGAGTTGACGGCGGGATTTCCATTTATCTTGGGGCCTTTGGCGCCCTGTCCACTGATACCATGACACTGGAAACAATATTGAGCATAGAGTGTTGCACCACGTTGGACGGCGGTAGTAAACTGGTTCGTTTTAGAGACTGCCTCCTGGTTGGTCTCCATAATCCAGAAGACAGGGATCATAAGAGAGATAACGGAGAGCATGATGAGAGCGCCATATCCTGTTTTCTCAACCGCATTGGTGCGAGAGTAGAAGATATACAGCAATGCTCCCACCGCGACCAGCAGAACTACAATACCCACTGCAGCCTGTACAGGATCTATCATAAGAGTCACTTCCTTACATTTACACAAACGGGCAAGTGTTACGCGCGCCCGCTACTTAATAAGCGTACGAACATGCTTGCCCTACGCGCTGCATTGCACACTCGGTATTGGAATGATACGAGTGGTAGGATCGGGATGGGGTACGGTGTTATTGAGTGTACCCGTACTCACGGTCACAGTTCCACTCGGCCCGCTACCTAAAGACATGGCAAAACGATCCAGGCTTCTGGGGGCAGGCCCATCGAGAAACTCGCCATCGACGTTATAGTGCGAGCCATGGCAGGGACACTTGAAGCTCACGCAGTCATCGCGGAACGGCACGGTGCAGCCCAGGTGGACACAGCGCTGGTAAAGCGCGACCCACAGCGAACCATCCGAATCTTTCACAAAGCTCTCAGCATTTAGCTGGTCGGTGAGATCAGCGCCTTTCAACAACAATGGCGTATTAGCGGCCATATGGGAAATATAGGCTTTAGCTTATGACCAGGTCAGAGCCGAATTTACCGGCCAGGTTCGGGTACATCATGTAGAGCGCGCCACCCACGGCTGCAGTTGTAGATAAGCCAAACACCGCCAGCATAGACCTGCGCAGGAAACGCCGCCGCGACAGGCGTTGCTTCGCAATCTCCGCAGCTTCAGCGCCGCCGCCGTGCAGTACTTCGTATTGCTGCGGGGTGATAGGAGGAGTATTTATACTCATCAGAATCCTCTCTGTCTAGCGTGCAGTTACAGGTCAAAGTAGATGTGCTGCCATGGCCAAACCCACACCCAGCCTGGGCCTCGGAAGAAGCTTCCTGCCAGGGTAATGAACGACCAGAACACCGCGAACATGGTGAAGGTGACGATCGCCACTTTTCGGTCCGAGTAGGCGCGGCTGGGGTTGCGATCAACATAGGGTAAAAGCGCCAGGGCGGTGAGAGTCAGTCCAGGAATCAGCACACCCGCTATGTTGGGGGAGAAGTAGTGCAGCAGCTCCTGCAAGCCCAGGAAGTACCAGGGGGCCTTGGCCGGGTTGGGCGTCACATTGGGATTGGCCGGATCACGCAGGGGCGCATCGATGGCGATGGAAAGCATGGTGACCATCACCATCACAATGGTGGAGGCGAAAAACTCGCGCACCAGCAGGTGCGGCCAGACAAAGACCGAGTCTTCCAACGGCTTTTCCACACGAGTGATCGCTTCCTGCTTCACCACAGCCAGGGTGCGATAGCGGCGCTGTGTTGCCGCAGCCTGTGTCTGCACTCTTGGTTCTTTTTGTTCAATCGACATGATGCGGTATCCTCTCAAGAGAACTATCACATCCGCGTCACTTTGGTGAGGGAGCGTGACAGTTATAAAGTCAAACGCCGATTATGGCCGGGCCGAACCGGCTGCAACACGTTCTGCTTGCGCTTCTAACTCTCTACGAGGCGGAGGCGGAGGACCAGCAGCACCGCCGTCCTTACGGATACGCCAGAAATGAACGGCCATCAACAAGGCTGCCGCCAGGGGAAAGAAGATCACATGGCCTACATAGAAACGAACCAGGGTTGTCTGCGAGACAGCCGAGCCACCGACGATGACCTTGTAGACCGCGTCACCAAGGATAGGCGTATAAGGCGCCAGGTTAGTGCCAACGGTGATAGCCCAGATGGCGATCTGGTCCCACGGCAGGAGATAGCCA
>VBHV01000754.1 GCA_005881995.1 Chloroflexota bacterium
TAGGAGGTGCGCGCCGCCATGCGGATGGTTTGCGCGGCAGATTGATGATAGTCTACAAATTGAATCTCCGCGCAGCGCGCTCTGCCGTCCACCATACCGGCGCCCGCGGCGATGCCGACGATAACCTGTTCGTTTAAGGGGCTGCTGATGGCGCGGCCCGGAAATTGCGTCACGAGATTGGCGGTTGCGCCGAAGACACCGCCCTTGGGGCTGCCGACATCCTGGCCATAGACAAAGAACCCATCGTCGCGCTTCGCCAGTTCCACCAGGGCCTCATTGATAGCGCCCAGCATGGGCAACTGCCGCTTTGCTCCTCGCGGCGTGTTCTCCTGCCATGTAGGTACATTCAGCACGTGCTCGCCTTGCTGAAGATAGCCATTCTCGATGAGCCAGCGTCCAAAATTTTTCACCGGGTCTTTCGTTGCAGTTGTGGCTTCGATCTCTTCTTTCGTGCGATAGGCCTTGATATCGGTGCTGCTGGAATGTGGATCGAGCAGACCCAGGCGCAAGTGCATCAAAACGGGTCCCTTGCCTGAACGAATATGCTCGACCAGGCGTGTGCTGGCCTGATAGGTCGCCATAGTATCCGTGCCGTCGACCTCTTCGGCATAGACGCCGCCGCCCCTGGCCCATTCAACGAGCGACCCTGCCCACTGAATAGGCGAAGCGGCTGTAATCGCCCACCCGTTATCCTCGACCACCATCAAAATAGGCAGTTGATGAACAGCCGCCTGCCTGAAGAGCGCGTTGAAGTCATTGGTAGCCGCGCCGCCATCACCTGTGGTAAACATAATGATTTCACTGCGCTTCTCCCTTTTCAGGGCGAAACTAACGCCGCCCGCGAATGGTGCCAGCGCGCCTACTTCGCTGAAGGTGGGCAGGATGCGCTTGCGCCGATTGCTGTAGTGAGAGGGCATGTTACGGCCCGCGCCCATCGGTCCGGTGGTACGCGAATAGGCTTCACGCAGCGGTCCATAAATATCGCCCGTGCGCTGCAGCCATGCCCCCAGGTCGCGGTAGTAGAGGGACATCCAGTCATCGGGGTTGAGCGTGGCTGCGACGGCTGCCATACTTTCATGCCCGGCGCATCCAATATAAAAGGGAAATTTCCCCTGCGTTTTACGCGTTTTCAAGAGATCGTTGGTCACGCGTGCCGTGACCATTGTGCGGTACAGTGCAAGGATATCCAGCGGCTCTGCTGTAGTAGTAGCTTCCGTAGCTCTGGTATTTACTGTCATTCTGCCTCCCTGGGTCTACATTGACTTTTCTGGCTTGTATAGTGGATGATACTTTCTGCCTTACTTCGAAATAATTATAGTATCCTCTCTTGTGAAAAGCAATGTGGGGATGCCACCAGATGAAATCTGGTAGAAGCGTGTTATAATGCAGCAAAACAGATGTATAGCCAAAACTAAGCAGGAGGCTAAACAATGGGAAACCTTATCTTGAACTCGCTAGAAATTCGTAATTTTCGTGGATTTCAACATCTCAAGATTGAGCGTTTAGGTAGGGTTAATTTGATTGTGGGGAAAAATGATGAACACGCCATTGCAATCCTGGCAACATTTCCCCAGGAACACTTGCGGATCGTGCAATCCTCGTTTGTAGATTTTGCATTTGAGACCTACGATCTCATCAATGCCCATTATGCCCTCCCTTTTGTGGCAAAAAGCCGCTTTTATGAGGTAGTTGCCAGGGTGAAGCAGGCGCTCCAACCGGGAGGTATCTTTGTAGGCCAATTCTTTGGCATTCATGACGAATGGAATACTCCAGGACGCGAAATGACCTTTTTGACCAGGGAAGAGGCCGAAGAAGCGCTGCAGGGGCTAGAAATCGTCGAGTTTAGAGAAGAAGATGTGGATAGTCAT
>VBHV01000180.1 GCA_005881995.1 Chloroflexota bacterium
AAAGCGCCCCAGCGCGACAGATCGGCGGATAAGACGACGCCGTAAACCGAGTTGGGCGAGCCAGGATTTTTAGTCAGTTTCTGCGCGTCGTTCTGCAGGTCGCTCCAGGTCCAGTTGGCGCTGGGGACGGGTACTCCGGCGGTCTGGAACATCTGCTTGTTATAAAAGACGCCCAGGCTGTTCCAGTCCTTCGGCAGCCCGTAGACCTGGCCATTGTTGCAGACAAATGGATTGAGTAACGCAGGATAGTAGTCACTCGCGTTCACTTTATCTCGCGCCATGTAGGGTGAGAGGTTGAGCAACTTGCCCGAACTGATGTATTCGCTGGACATGGAGGGCTGCAAGTAGAACGCATCGGGGACGGTGTTGCTGGCGACATTGGCGCGCATCTTCGTGGGATAATCGCCGGGGATAGGCGACCAGTTGATCTTGATGTTGGGATGCAACGCCTCAAAGTTATGCAGGTTTTGCTGGACAAGCGCATCCTCGGCGGGAGTCGAAGACCAGCCGGCGACGGTGAGGGTTACCGTGCCGCTCTCTGGCGCGGCAGCTGCGGTGTTGGTGCTGCCAGGGCAATTGATATAGCTATTCCCGCTAGCAATTCCCTGCTGGTTAACGCCATTATTCCCGTTGCCTCCATTGCCGCTACTGCCGCCACCACAGGCAGCCAGTATCAAAGCAAAGATGACGAATAAAGGTGTAAATGTTGCAATCAGTCGTCTCATAACGAACCTCCTGATAGTGGCTCATCATCGAACCACAGCACTGTACTATTCGGTAACTTCGCAACTGTACACACTACAAATCTAGTCAAGCAATACAGCACTGTTACCAGGCTACGAGCTATTAATCACGACGTAGACCCCTGGTGAAAAGGGCCGACACCACGTTGTTTCTCCTTTGAAGAAATGCTTACGAAGTCCGTACGAAGAAAGACCAGATTCCCTGTGGGGAAACGCCGTAAGGTCGTTATGTTCTTTAACACGTATGTCAGGGGGGAATTACATACAAAGAATTCTGTATGTCTATGATCTAGGCGGCTCTTCCTGGCGTATCACTGTACGGTAGCATATATTGAGGCATTGCTATAGCTCGTTCCAGTAGCAATGTCGCATCTCAAAAAAGAGACAGAAGGCTCCTCCCTGCGTCAGATAAGCGGCGTATCTGTGTCCCTTTTTTGTGTGCGCACCTCTGTGAGCGATATGAAGCCTTGTATGTGCTTTGCAGCCAAATATGGACGTTTTGTGGGACTGAAAAGGGACGCCACGCCCAGTTCCCACATTTTTTAGTCAAATGCTTAGGAGGTACTCATGGCAGACCATTTGGATGCCCCGGGTCTCATGTCTCCTGGCGGGAATGCGAAGACAGATATCACAGACGTCTACGCTTTTCAGAAGCCAGGAGACGACGACAAATCAATCTTGATCTTGAACGTGAATCCGCTCGCTCCAACGCTGGCGAAATCGTTCGAGGACAAGGGATTGTATCAACTCAAGATCGATACCGATGGTGATGCACTCGCCGAAGTCGCGTTTCGTATCCAGTTCACGCCTGTCGATGATGACGGGCGGCAGTGGGCAACGGTTCGCCGGGACGCCGGGAACGATGCAAACGATGATGAAAACAGCGGAGAGGTGATCATTGAGCACGCTCCCGTGTCTTTCGGCAGCGAGGCTCACGTCACAAAATCCGGTGATTACCGGTTCTTCGCGGGTTTACGCAGCGATCCTTTCTTCTTTGACTTGATCGGGTTTCTGCACAACTTCAGCTTTACGGGGAGCGATTTCTTCATCGACAAGAATGTGTTCGGCATTGTGCTAGAGGTCCCCAATCATGCCCTCGGCAGTAACCCAAAGATCGGCGTGTGGGCTCGGACGCTCCTTGCCACTGGAGATGCCGATGGCGGTGCTGACGACTACACTCTTGACGACCGCATGGGTCGGCCGGCGATCAACACGGTGTTCAACCATGGGCCCGACAAGAACAAGTTCAACGCGATCGATCCTCCCCAGGACCGGGGGCTCTTTGAGGACAGTTTTAAGGCGACGCTGGGGTCATTTGGCTACAGCGCTGACCAGGCGGATGCAATCGCGGATATATTGCTTCCCGACATCCTCACGTTCGATTATAGCAGCTCCGCGGGCTTCCTCAACGGTCGCAAGCTAACGGATGATGTCATCGACATTTCCCTGGCGCTTGTGACAAACGGAAAGATCACGACGGACAAGGTCGGTCCCCACACGGACTACCTATCCCACTTCCCCTACATGGGGAAGCCACACATGTAGGAGGTACCATCGATGAATAAGCTCAACCGTCGCACATTTTTGACGATGGCGGGCGCAAGTTCCGCCGTGGCCATCACGGGAGTAGCGGTAGCTTCCAATGAACTGTTGACAGGTAGCGGAAAGGGGAAGAGCGGTACACTGGCATTCCGCGCCGTGACCGGGATGCCCTCTCATTCAATGCCTGCCTACGCATCTTTCGTTATCGAGGGCCATGTGGACCTCGGAACACGCTCAGGGGTTATCACGAAGACGCTGTATGCAGGAAATCCCGAAGCGATGAGCAGAATCGCATTTCCCGGACAATCACGCATCGCTCACATCACCGGTGTGGAAAATGTGGGTGGCTCATTCCGCATCACCGGTTTGATCGATGACCGTTCTCAGCTTATGCCGGGAGAGAGCGCGACATTCAGTCTCTTCATTGATCCCTCGGCAGGGGTTGCCAGGACCAATGTCTTTGGAACCGATTTAATGCTCACGCTCGAGAGGTAAATGTAGCATTCCCTGGCATGTGAGTGGGTTGCTTCCTCAAAACCTGCACTTGAGAGAGGGAAAGAGTTTCGGGGCAGTAGGCTCTGACACGCGGGTGAATCAAAGGTGGCTGTAAATACTTTGGGGGGAGGAGTTTTCCAGTCCACCTTTGCTTTGCTCCTGCGGGTGGTTAGTGAGGAAAGAGAAAAGAGGCAGTAGACGAGGTGCAGGCATAACTAATAGAACCTGAGGACGCGCTGCATAGTCAGGTGACCATCTACATAGCCGGCTGATCCGACGTAGCGGCGCATGAACTTGTTTTCTCCATTGAGGGTCAGGTCGATCCGAGCCATATCGTGCTCCTGCGGAACGAGGGAATGAAACTGGAAAGTGAGCGGACCGTATTTTTGCTCGAAGAATGATGCCAGGTCGCGCTGCAGGTTGGTTACAAGGTCTTCCTCAGAAACACGTTTCAGGGTGGATGAAAGCTCTTCTTCGCACATATAGATGTATTACCTTTCCGAATTACTCCAGGCTTTTAGCCGAGCGGGACTTCCTTACTGCTTTTTGATACGGTATCCTGGCTGCTTCGGATTACTGGGAGGCCGATAGCTTCGTTTCGGGGCGGCGTATACGGGACCGCGTATCGACTACATCTTCGCCGACGGAGTGGCGCAGCAGGGCGGGGATGTCGTTAAAGTCGCTATCAAAACGGCGGGCGGCGATGACGCGGTCGGGGCGGATAAGGTAGAGGGAGCGCGGGCCAGCGTTGTAGGCGCTGGCCGCTTTGTGATCTGCATCTAATACGATGGTGATGCCTCCTTCAGCGGAAACGGCCGGCATAACCGGAGTGATGACCAGGAAGGAAATCGGCACACCTGATATTTGCACCGGCACCTGTTGCAGCACCGCCATTGCCATTTCAACATCAGCGGTGAAACAGAGGATGACAAACCCCTGAGCAGATCGCGCTAGAAGCGAAACTGGCGTACCGGTGTCAGCATTGGGCAGTGTCAGCGAAGGAGCGAGTGTGCCTACCTGGGGGCCTAGACGAAAACGCTTTAGGGTTGCGCTCTGCTCGTCGGAAAGTTCCGTAAAACGCCCACCCAGATAGAGACGATGATCGTCGGAAAAGATTGGCGAGTTCTTGTACGTATATGAACCTGAGCCATCAACCAGTTGGATAGAGTTGCGTATCACTTTGAACGGCTGGCTCAGCCTGAGTGTGGTGTTGCGTTTCCACTCTGCGAGACCACGTGGAGGAGTCAAGAAGCTCATGGTCTCATTGGTGCTTTCCAGGTAGGCGGCAGCTGCAGCGTGTCGCTCAATATGATAGGTATCGAGGAGCGATTCCTCCATTGCAAGGCCAGCACGCACCAGCGCCAGCTTCCAGACGAGGTTCCAGGCATCCTGCGCGCCGCTGTTCGCTTCGCTCGCGCCAAATAATGATAGGGAGTGGGCCGCGCTGCCAAGAAATAGCAGGCGTCCATGCTTAAACTGTGCGATGACGCTGCGCTGGCAGCTGTGGGTATTGAGGGCAATGACTTCATAGGAGCGCTGCCCAAGCATATTAACGATGCGCTGTTGAAGGGCGTCGGGTCGCCCAACAGCCGCAGGGTCTTCGCCGGGCCGAAGCTGATAGACAACGCGCACAATGCCATCGGGCAGTGGATGCAGTTGCGTAATGTAGCCTGGATTGAACGGGGCATCAAACCAGTACCAGCGTTCATGGGGATTATCCAACTTCGTCAATATGTCCAGGCTCAAAAAACGCTGGTCGGGCGTTGTACCTGTGTGGTTCATGCCCAGGGCGTTATGCATGGGCGTAGGTGGGCCATTCGTGACAAGCAGATAGGGAGCGCGCACGTATTTATTGCCTCCCGGAGTCGCCAGTTCGATATTGACTCCTTCATGATCCTGGACCATCCCTCTCACCGAATGCTGCCAGAGGACCTGGCATCCACCCACGCGCTGCAAGATTTGTAAGAGCAGGTGTTCCAGTGTGGCCTGGTGTATATTGAGCAGGCGTGGGTACGGCATTCCTGGTTCATAGGCAGCCAGGGGCGCCCGATAAAGTTGGGACTTGCGAAAGAGGACACGTTCTCCAGTTGGAATGAGGCCATTTGCGACGATTTGCTGTCCGGACTGGCTCCAGGTATCCAGGATGGCGAGGGTAGATTGGTTGAGAAGCGCCAGCTGGTTGCTCTCAAGCGACGTACCGGAGCCATCCTCAACAACTACGCTGGGTATGCGATAATATGCCAGCCCCAGCGCTGTCATAAGACCAACCGGATTAGCCCCAACAATGATGATGGGATCGTGCCAATGCGTTGCAGCCGAGAGTTGCGCCAGGTCCTGCGATACCATATCAGTACCCTGTTCACTTTATCTCACTAAGCTCTACAGTATATCAATATGCTCAACTATTTGGACGAATACGCTTGCAAAGCATAACCACCTGAAGCTGAAGTAGTACTCTTTGCACTTGACAACTCCTTCTTGCTGCCATACACTCCAAAGGGAGATCAGGTGACAGGCAAATAAGCGAAAAAAGGTGGCATGAGCATGACACAGGGCATTCCAGAAGAAACGACCAGCGAAACCCTTCCATTTGCTTCGGAGGCGGAGCTTTCGCAACTGCCACAGCTTCCCCCAGGGGTTTTTATACCTGCTCCCGGTACTACACCCCGTCGTAGAACACGCTGGCCAGATGCCATAGATGTCATTTTTGAGAAAGACCCCGCCTGTCGCAATATCTTCGAGGCGCTGCTCTATCAAGGGCTGTGGGCTATTTTTTACCATCGCATCGCTCACGCGCTCTACAAGGCGCATATCCCGTTTGTACCGCGCCTGATCTCGCAATTCGCGCGTTTCATTACGGGGGGCATCGAAATTCACCCCGGCGCGAAGATCGGCAAGCGCTTTTTCATCGATCACGGCGCGGGCATAGTGATGGGTGAAACTACGGAGATCGGCGATAACGTCATGCTCTATCACCAGGTGACGCTGGGCGCGACAGGCTGGTGGCGACCTGGGCCTGGACGCATGAAGAAACGCCATCCGACGATCGAAGACGATGTAACGATAGGCGTTGGCGCCGCCATCCTGGGGTCAATCACTATTGGCAGGGGTAGCAAGATTGGGGCGATGGCGCTGGTACTCGAATCGGTACCGCCCAATTCGGTTGTGGCCGCTAAGCCCGCCGAACTCCTGGTTAAGAGCGGCGAACCTCTGCAGCAGCACCAGGAATTGACGCAGGGTTGGAATGGAGAGATGGATTACCAGATATAGTCCTCTCAATACGTTAAAATCGTGCTGATCAACATCTCCCAGAAGCGTTCTACTTCCAGCGCGTAACCGACGCGCGCATTTGGGGCTTTTCCGAGCTTGCCATAGATATCACACACTGTTCTCCCGGTTGTCCATGCGCCTGTCATTTCAATGGCGACGTACATGTTGTGCGCATGTAAGATGGTTGGGTCAACGACGGCGGCAATCGCGCAGGGATCGTGCACCGGTGGGGCAGGAAAGCCGAAGACGTTGCGGTAGGTGCCGGCAAAGAAGACAAGGAGATCGGCGGCAAAGGTGGCAACAGGGCGTTGTGCGGCGCGCAAGCGCGCCGTTACCTCCGGCGTGGCCAGCGCCTGGTGAGTGACTTCCAGGGGAACCATCGTAATCGGTCTGCCACAAGTGAACACGATGTCAGCCGCTTCGGGGTCCGTATGGATATTAAATTCGGCGGAAGGAGTGACGTTGCCGAGTCCGATTGCTCCGCCCATCAGT
>VBHV01000181.1 GCA_005881995.1 Chloroflexota bacterium
GGATTGACTGTACCTGGAACTTTTTGAAAAAGATGGTTCAGGTGGTCAGTCTCCTGAGATATTGCTCGGTAGACTCAAACACTTGCTCTAAAGCTCGTTTGCCCTTCCCCCAATCAAACATTTGTCCTTGAATTTCGGTTGTTCCATTTAAGACTATTCTGGAGGGGCTTTCGTCAATGATCTCGATGGTTAGCGTTCCCGCGTAAGCAAGTACATCTACAGGAAGCTTTACCTCTATGACTGAGCCTCGTGGAGTATCGAAAAAGGAGATTATCTCCCTGCCTATATGTCTTAAAGCCAGAATGCAAGCAAGAACTGTCGTGGCGTATTGGTACGGACCTGGAAATATCTTTTGGAGTTGCTTGCTACTCTTTAAGCCCAATGCTTTCCCTAATGCCTCACTTTCCTTCATTGAAAGATAATAAGAATCACCTGAAAGTTGAGTGAATGGGGCCAGTAAATTAGCAATCTCCTTCTCTGACATTCCCGATGACGGGGTATAGTTAGCTTGCCCAGCTACTATATCCCGGATTGAGGGTCGATGCTGAGCATTCATCTTATTATCCTCATAGAGTGGGGGATAAACCGGGTTAAAAGGTGGCTGTTGTTGTTGATATTCTTGCCGAGGGTTGGAACTATTGGCTGGAGGTGGTGGTGGCCCTGAATACGTTGACTTTACTGGTGCTACACCTCTCACCTCATAAGTGAACGTTGTGCCCAGATTGTTTATGCTTTGTCCAAACCGAAGCCTATCATTGGGGTTGAGTGAACGAGGGACGTTAGGAGTGAGCCGGTATTCATTGACGAAGGTGCCGTTGGTGCTTCCAAAATCAATGATGCTATACCCTTGCCCGTCTGGACGAATTTCGGCATGATATCCTGAAACCTGGGAGTCAGTTAATATAAGCTGATTATTTGATGCACGTCCAATTGTTAACTTAGCGGCTCCCAAGTTGATTCGCCCATATCGGCCATTTAGTGAAGCTTCCATTCTAGTCTTCTCCGTCTGGGTAATCTCCTGAATAAAAGAAAACTACGAAATAAGAGTACGGAGCCGGACTAAGCAATACTTCCAGTTTACCACATCTGTAACATGATTGAATATATTTCCCGTTGTTTGTCAATAACACTTATTCCACAGGGTCAGTACTCAGCACCAAGTGAACGCCCATCTCCTTCATTCTTGCCAGTTCGGTTTCGGCGAGGGCGTCGAAGTCAATGGTGGGGTGTTGGACGGAGCTGGTGCAGTCTTTGAGGAAGTAGAGTTTTTGGAGCATGGCCGGTTGGTGGGCGTAGTGGTCGACGAGTTGGCGTTCGGTTTCCAGGACGCAGTGGGATTTGGCTTCACCGGCGATGTAGACTTTGTCGTGCTGCATGACGGCGTCGAGGAGTGCGGTGTTGAGGGCGCTTTCGGGAGATTGGGGGTCGGGTACTTCGGCGCCGAAGATGCCGTAGAACTCGGTGCGGGCGGTGCGGCCTTTTTCGATGTAGGTTGGCCGGGTGTTTCGTGCCGCGCTGTGCCAGGCGATGGCTTCACTGAGAGGGGCGGCCAGTATGTGGCCCAGGGTTCCCTCCATGGTGTGGTAGGGCCAGATCATGAGGTCCTTTTTGGCTTTTTGTTGCAAGAGGTGGACGTATTGTATGGACCATTCCGGTTCCAGGATGGGCGCCCAGGTTTTGTTGTCTATGTCTCCGGCGGTAATGACGGTGTATGGCTGTGGGTGCGCGCCGGTCTGGGGATTTTGCCACCAGGAGCTGTAGAAAATCTGGAGCGGTAGATGGGTGTCGAGTGAGGCGTAGACGGTTGTGATCTTGTGGGCATGCATGTAAAACCAGCGCAGGAAGCGTGCTATGTCTTCCTGTGAGCCTGGTACGTAGAGGGTACCGGCGGGATCGACGAAATCATGCTGGTAGTCTACGAGGATGACGGCGATTTTTTGGCTGTCGCTGTTTGCCGGGGTGTAGGTGGTGTTGCGCCCGGCTTCGATGAAGGCTTCGATGCGGGCGGTGTAAGTGGCGATTGCTGTGTTGGGTCGTGGTGTTGTGATGGCGAAAGGAGGTTCAAAGTTTATCATTGTTTCTCTTCCTTTGTTTTCTCTATTACTTCCCCATTTTCATATATAGAGGGCGAGGTGTCAAATGATTCTGATGCCCCTCCCACCCACCCGGAAAAAAGAGTAGAAGTGGGGACACCCCACGCCTCGGCAAAGGGCTGCGCCCTCTGCACTCCTGCTCTTTGAAAGTGATCTGTTTGAGATTGGGTAACGTATCGTCGATATGGATTATGGTATGGAATAGCTTCTCCTTCTCTGATACAATGGGATAAGCTGAACTAGTTAGGAAAAGGAGGCTTTGTTACTGTCATGTCGGATCTCAAAAGTCATATGAATTCGGATACGTCGTTGTTGAATATTTTGACCAGTCGCTTTTCCCATCATCCGGAGCGGTACGTGGAGATCTTTCAGATTCTGCGTAAGTACGAGTTACATCATGTGGCGGCGAAGTTTATGTTGAGTCATCGCCACGATGAGGAGGAGGAAGATGATGGGATACTGCTGCTGGATGATCATGAAGAGGACGAGGATCATGCCGAGGGGTTGGCAAAGGCGCTCGAGGAATTGGGGCCGTGCTTTATTAAGTTGGGTCAGCTGCTCAGTACTCGGCCCGATTTACTCCCGAAGGATTATATTGCTGCGCTCTCTCGCCTACAGAATACGGTTACACCTGTGCCGAGCGAGAAAATCACTGCGATTATCGAAAGTGAGCTGGGGGCGCCCATTACTGAGGTATTTCAATCATTCGACTGCGAGCCGCTTGCTACTGCTTCCATGGCCCAGGTGCACCGTGCTGTCCTGCGCGGTGGTGACGAGGTTGCTGTGAAAGTCCAACGTCCAGGCGTGCGCCAGCGCATTGAGATCGATATCGAGATTTTGCATGAAGTGGCGCGCTTCGCCGCGAAATATACCTCCTTTGGTCGCCGCTATGGGTTCTTACAGATTGTGCGCGAGCTGGAACGCAGCCTGAGCCAGGAACTGGACTTCCGGCTGGAGGCCGATAGTACGCGCATTATCAGCAAACAGCTGGCAGACTTTCAAAAGATTACCATCCCCACCGTCTACGATGACTACACCTCGCGACGCGTATTAACGCTCAGTTTTGTGCATGGCCGCCATCTCGCCGATGTCAGCCGTGAGGAGCTGGATACGCTCGACTCACCGGCTATTGCGAAAGAGCTGCTCTCCGCGTATCTCAAACAGATGGTGATCGATGGTGTTTTCCACTGCGACCCCCACCCTGGAAATATCTTTCTTGCCGACGATGGTAGGCTGGCCTTGATGGATTTTGGCATGGTTGGACGCTTTGACGCAGACCAGAAGGATCGAATTATCCTGCTCCTGCTCGCCTTCTCCGAGCGGTTGGGGGAGCGGGTGGCTGATACCTATCTGGAGATGATCGAAATTCCTGGAGCTGTGGATCGCCGCTCGTTTACCCAGGATGTGAGTGCTCTGGTGAGCCGGTATCACGATATGAGTGGTGGGCGGATGGCGATCGGGACTGCGCTGCTCGACCTGACACGATTGGCTCAGTCACATAATACTCCGGTGCCCACCGCGATGACGCTGC
>VBHV01000182.1 GCA_005881995.1 Chloroflexota bacterium
CCCCGTGATATAATCGCCCCATTCGGCGGTATCACTGATGGCCCTGTGCATGAAGGCCATACCTCCCTGGTCCATCAGGTCTACGACCGCCTTGACTTCATATGCACACTCGATATAGGCTACTTCCGGTTGATAGCCCTCCTCGACTAATATCTCAAAGGCAGTGCGAATCAGGGCGGTGAGTCCGCCGCACAGCACCGACTGTTCGCCGAACAAATCTGTCTCGGTCTCTTCGCCAACGGTCGTGCGCAGGGCTCCCGCGCGTGTGCAGCCAATGGCGCGGGTATAGGATAGCACCAGCGCTTCTGCCTGGCCTGTTGCATCCTGGAAAACTGCCCAGAGCGCGGGCAGGGAGAGGCCCTGTGCAAAAAGACTGCGCAGCATGCGGCCGGGTCCTTTAGGCGCCACCATCCCGACATCGATATCGTCCGGCGGGACAATTTGTCCATAATGCAGACTGAACCCATGCCCGGTAAGCAGCAGCTTGCCGGGAGCCAGCCCCGGTCGAATGTCGCGTTCGAATATCTCGCGGTGATCTTGATCAGGTGCCAGCAGCATAATCACATCGGCCTTCTCGGCAGCCTCTGAGGGTGTCATGACCTGGAAGCTCTCGGCCATCGCCCGTTCGCGGTTCTTGCTTTTCAGTCGCGAGCCGATAAGAACGTTGCAGCCATTGTCTCGCAAATTCAACGCGTGCGCCTGTCCCTGGTTTCCGTAGCCGATCACGGCAATCTTTTTCCCCTGCATCAATTCCAGGTTCGCATCGGTATCGTAATAGACGGTTGCCATTACCCTTATTCCTCGTTTCTGATGGAATCACGGAGTTTATGAGTAGTCTCTTCGTCCATATGATAGGTCTCGGCTTCGGCGGGAAATGCGCCCGATTGTACATCCTCGAAAAAGTGTTGCAGGGCCTCGGTCGCCGTATCCGCCAGGTGCGCGTACTGGCGCACAAACTTGGCCATGCGGTCATTATGCATACCCAGCACATCGTGAAAGACCAATACTTGCCCATCGCAGTAGCGTCCCGCGCCGATGCCGATAGTCGGGATGGGGATGGATTCCGTCACCATCTGCGCCAGTACATCCGGTACGCCCTCCAGCACCAGCGCGAAGATGCCTGCCTCAGCCAGCGCCCGCGCATCTTCCAGCAAGGCACGCGCCGCTTCGACTTGCTTGCCCTGCACACGGTAGCCGCCCATCGCGTGAATGGATTGAGGGGTCAGTCCCAGGTGTCCCATGACCGGAATTTCGGCTGCAATGATGGCTTCCACTGCTGGCAGGCGCTTGCGGCCACCCTCTAATTTCACACATTCCGCGTGCCCTTCGCGTATTAAACGACCCGCGTTGCGCACGCTTTCTTCCACTGAGATGTGGTAGCTGAGCCAGGGCATATCGCCTACAATCAGCGCCCTGGGTTTCGTACGCGCAACGGCAGCCGTATGATGAATCATCACATCCACTGTAGCCGGTAGGGTATCCTCATAGCCTAAGACAACCTGTGCCAATGTATCACCGACCAGGATCATATCCGCTCCGGCTCTATCGGCAATGCGTGCTGATGGAGCATCGTAGGCGGTGACCATCTTCAGTTTAGGTCCCCCTTTTCGCGCACGAATCGCCGGTACCGTCATTTTCTCCTGCATCGTAGGTTCCTCTCTTTCGTGGGAGTCAGGAGCCAGAGGCTAGAATACCTGTATCCCAACTGCCATCTGCGCGCACTAAAAAATTATCGATCAAACGCGCCGGGCCTACTTTCGCCGCGATGACCAGCAGCGCGGGAGCGCGGAGCGTTTCTAGCGGCAGAAAACTACCGGGGTCGCGCACCTCCGCGTAGTCCAGCCGTGCGCGCGGCTCGGCCTCCACCGTCTCCCTCATAGCTCGCGTTACCAGCGATACCTGCGCGCCGGGATACGTTTCAAAGGCCTCGCGCCCGGCCTTTAAAGCTGAATATAGCACGCGCGCGGCAATGCGATCCTCTCTGAGAAGATAGGCGTTGCGACTGCTCATCGCCAATCCATCGGCTTCACGTACCGTCGGTAGAATGCGCAGTTGCACCGGCAGGTTGAAATCTGTCACCATGCAAGAAATGACCGCAACCTGCTGTGCATCCTTCTGCCCAAAATAGGCCCGGTGGGGGCGAATAATCTGCAATAATTTCAGCACAACTGTGGCCACACCGCGAAAATGCCCCGGGCGGCTTGCCCCTTCAGCCTCTTCTGTAAGTGGCCCGGTTGGATCAACGTACGTCACAAAACCGGCGGGATATATCTCCTCGACTGTGGGAACAAAAACCATATCTACGCCCGCATCCTCGAGCAAACGTAGGTCGCGCGGCAGGTCACGGGGATAAGTACTCAGGTCTTCGCGTGGCCCAAATTGTGCCGGGTTGACGAAAATGCTCGCGACCAGCACATCGTTCTCGCGGCGCGCCTGGTGTACGAGCGAGAGATGTCCTTCATGGAGGTATCCCATGGTAGGCACCAACCCGATATTAAAAGGACTCGTCCATCCCTGGTATGCGTTTATCATCTCATGAATGGTGCTAATTATGCGCATCCTCTTTTTAATCCCTTTACGGCATTGATACCCAAGAATTATTTAAAGACCAACATTGCGTCCGCCTGAGACAACGAAGGCCCGGTTCAGTATAGTGGTTAATACTTCACAAAGTATACCATCGGGATGAAAGGCATCGCAATTGGATAGACGTTGTTATTTCGAGAGTATTTGTAGCCCACGTTCTCCGCCAATAATGGCGCGTTCGGTCATCTGTAAGAACAGCCCCGTTTCCACGGCTCCCACAATGCCGCGGATAGATGCATCCAACCTTTCAGGATCCTCGATGCCCTGCGCAAAGAAGCAATCGAGAATGACGTTACAATTATCTGTCTGAAAGACACGCCCCTCTCGTTGTCGTAGCTGCACGATTGCCCCCATCGCTTCAAGTTGCCTGCGGACCGGCGTTACGCCGAACGACACCGTTTCGACCGGCAGCGCAGCCGTCTGTCCCAACCGCGATACCAGCTTGGTGGTATCGCCAATCACGATGAAGCGGCGTGAAGAGGCGGCAACAATTTTCTCACGCAGCAATGCGCCGCCGCCACCTTTAATCAGGCGCAGTTGATCATCGATCTCATCGGCACCATCGATTGCCAGGTCGAGTTCCGGGTACGTATCCAGGTTGGTAAGGGGTATACCCAGGCTGCTGGCAAGCTGCTCTGTAGCCTGTGAAGTGGGCACGGCTCCAATAATCGTCAGCCCCTCATGTAAGCGCCGGGCCAGCGCCATCATCATATAAGCAGCCGTCGACCCGGTCCCAATGCCAATCACCATCCCATTTTCAATATAGTCGGCGGCTGCTTCACCGGCCATCCGTTTCCAGGTATCTTGCTCGGATTCATGCTGCATAACGTTTCTCCTATTTAGAGGTGTGCAGAGTGCATTTTACATGGCTGGGGCAAGCCCAGCCACTACTATATACGCTTCGCCTGTAGATCCATTCGTGTATAGTAGTGGCTTGGCTCTGTCCCAGCCATGCCATCCATTTATCTATTATCGCATGTCATGGTTAACATGCTCTAAATTGATCTGGGTACCACTCCACTTGTCATTCTCCTCCTATCATGTTACACTCTGCTGGTACAAAGAAAAAGCACTTCTATGTTATTTGCCGGTGGTAGTAGCATGTCTCAACAATTGCGTATTCTCGTAGTTGAAGATGACGAGCAGTTGAAATACAGCATCGTCAGCTCACTTCAGAAAGATGGGTATAGTGTTCAGGGTGTAGCAACTGGCGCAGAGGCCATACATATACTCTGGACAGATGAACAGAATCTCGTGATCGGCGACAAACAATTGCCTGATGCCGACGGCTTTGATTTGCTGCAATGGATTC
>VBHV01000183.1 GCA_005881995.1 Chloroflexota bacterium
CGCCCGGCAATCTGTGCCCACCAATCCGGTCGCCCCCATCCCCCTGCCGCCTGCTCAAGGCCAATGACAGCCACACCGAAGTGGGCGAGTAGCTTGAGCGTATGAAGGGCATTGGCCCGCCCTTCCGCATGTCGATAGTGCTGTAGCTGGGTGTGCAAGCGCTCGGCTGACTGCCACAAGCTCGTGGCCCAGCGTGTAAGTGGGGCGTATGCTTCTCGCCAGCAGGAGCCTTCCTGCACCTGCATCCGGTAGCCGATGTCCCGGCAGCAGTTGATCTGTGGTGTACTCATCCACTCCTCATTAAGGCAACTCGGCAGCAGTTTGCCATCGAATATCGACCCGGCTAGCTCGCCGTTCACCCGCCAGATGCCGGGGCGTACGCTATCATAGAGTCTCCCGCTGGCAGCAACCTGTGGATCCCCAACCCCCAGCTGGACGTTCAGGCAGGCCTCCAGATAGTGGGAGAAGTGGGTGTATTTGTGCAGATACTTCTGCCGCTGTTCTACCAGCTTCAGGGAACGCTTCCAGACGAGACCTGGCGCCTGCACCCCCATTGGGATGGAACAACCCTCCAGACCTGGCAAGCGGTGTAGATTCACCGTCGAGGCACGCATCTGCGAGATGGGCTGATCGCGGGTAAGGTCGGCGAGCACCTGGTGGGCCACCAGATTCGGTGCATCCAGTACGTGCCTGCCCACAGCCTGATCCAGGTAGGTGACGGTGGCGAGCAGGCTCTTCATGTCAGCGAGCCTCCACCCCCAGCCTGCATGCTCTGGAAAGGAGACCGCCAGGCGGCGCGCCTCGTGCTGGCTGCTCTCTTTGGGCCAGTACAGTACACAGGTGGGTTTCGCAGGCTCATCTGGATCGCTATGGACAACCATAGACCAGCGACCACCCGCCTGCTCAAACTGAGAACAGGTGACGCCGCGCGACAGAGTCGTGGTTGGCATCACCCAGACAGCGCTTAACCCGGTTTGCCACAGGAAATCCAGTAGCCCGCTCCACTCATTCACCTCAAGTGGAAGCAGCAGTGAGCGCATCACACGCTTGCCGGATACTTCCTCAATGAGGAGCATCTCGGTATCCGTGATGACACCAAGTATTGGTTGTGTATGTAGAATGGAAGTCAGGTCCATACGGTTGCTCATCGTCGTAAGTGAGTATTCTTTCAAGAGGAAATAAAAACGGTCAGAACCTCTGGTAAGTATACCATCTCAGTGAGAGGCGGGCCAGTCCATCTTGCTTGCTTTGTGTAAATGCCGAATGGCTCGAAGCCATGATCAAATGTGCTTGTACTTGTCTGCATCTAAGCACACAGGTGTGGAAAAGCAAGATTGCAGGGCAGCGAAAATTCGATTCAGAACCTGGAAAACGAGCGAAGACTACTCCATACTCCATACAGCTTTGCCAAACGCTTACAAGATCACGGAATTGAAGAGGATAGTATTGCATGCTGTTCATTGTCCTTCTGGCCATACTCGTATTCGCTATCCAGCTCATCTACTACATATTTGTGATCCCCGACCCATCCCAGCATCCCATAAAAGCACCTCCACTCGACAGATACACCGGTATAGCGGCATACATCCTTGCCTATACCCTGTCTTTACTGCGAACGCCGCTCGGCCTGCTCCCCTACATTACGAAGCTCGTTATCTTTTTTGCGCTCAAAATTCGTTACGAATCTGCTCAAAGCACCTATTTCCGCGAAGTGATCAACATGCTGGGCGACTTTATCAACCTCGGTATTACCATATTATTCGTTCTGGCCATCGTCGGCCCGCCAAATATCCACGCGGCAGCATTCATGCTGTACCTGCCCATTGGCGCTGAAATTGTGCGCGTACTCACAGAACGCATTCCCATCGCATTCAGCGCGTTCTGGCAACTTCTGCCGCACCGCGTTGTTGCCCATGCGATACTCCAGCGTCAAGATTCAAACGTTCTGTGGAAGAAAGTGGCTCACTATTGTCCCCGCTATTGTCGCTACTACTCGCTTGGTGATACGGAACGGACGTGCTATGTCCTGCAAGTCCTCAAGCATCGGGCCGCCTGTGATGCAGGCCTTTCGAATCGGCTCGCGTATATCCAGGCATTTCGCATCATCCCCCTCGACTACGGGTTGCGCAGTGGCTGGGTGCGCGATGTTGCTCGTGCCGAGGTCTATATTCACAAGCCGTGGACGAACGATCCCTGGCTGCTCGTAGGTACAGCCATTCGACGCGCGCCCTGGATATTCGATCCGCGCTACTTGCGCAGGCCATTCTATTACATGACCGAAGCCAATCGCCTGGTCACGCTGCTCGTCCTCGAACATGCCCGTTATTGTCCACCTTATGCTGTCTTTCAATTTGGCCACGAGATTCGAGTAGCCCGCCTACACCTGTTTTACCGGCTTCTGCGCTGGCTGGGTGTGGCTGTCGAAGAAAAGGTATCCGCCGATGGCACCTTTCAGTTTGACCAGTTCATCTGCTGGCTTGAAAAACGTTTCGGACAGGGCAACGCTTCGCCAGAGAGATGGTATTTATGTACCGATGAAGAAGCAATTGCCCACATCCTGCTTCGATGCGAAGCTGGCGAAACACTCACCGCTATAGATATTGCATCGCGATATACGTATCCAATCAAATACGTTAAAGAAGTACTCTTCAGCAAGATTCACGAGCGCACCAGGCGTTAACTCGTTCTCAAGTAGGGGCAGCTCTCCCTCGTCTCACTTCTCCGGGGGAACTTCCTACGTGGTTTCCTGCAGGGTGTGGCGGAAGCCCATCGCGTAAAGCGATGCATACATTCCATTCTGCTGGAGCAGTTCTGTATGCGTCCCCTGCTCAACGATGCGTCCTGCCTGCAATACCACGATCTTATCTGCTCCCTTGATGGTCGAGAGGCGATGAGCGATGACGAGCGCGGTGCGCCCCTGTAGAAGTCGCTGCAGGCCTTGCTGCACCAATATCTCTGTCACGGTGTCGATATTGGCGGTGGCCTCGTCCAGGATGAGAATGCGTGGATTCGC
>VBHV01000184.1:0-2496 GCA_005881995.1 Chloroflexota bacterium
GCATGATAATAGCGCCGCAGCGCCGAACCGTAATAGCCCTGCAGATAGTCGAGATCGGCGATGTGGATCTCTGTGATCAGGACCAGATTGGCCTCCCCTAGCTCCCGCAAGCGGTCGCGTGCCCTGCGTTGGAGGAAATACGCATGCTCAAAGTCGCCCAGCCAGGGGAGGGTGAGCGCCTGGTTGAGATCTATCAGTGCGATGTTCCGTGAGACGGAGGCGCTATCCTGCTCGGTCAGCGTCAGATAGGTGGCGCGCATGCGCTCATATAATGCGAGGGCTTCCTGGTAGCGTCCCGCCTGGCCGTAGATGACGGCGATATTGTTATCGATGGTGCACACCCAGGACGGCTCACCCAGGCGTGAAAATACTGCGCGTGCTCGCTCTGCCTCGCGTAGGGCTGCCTCGACATCACCCAACCAGGCACTAGCTACCATCCAGCTGATCCGGCTGCGCGCCCAGTTTCTCTCGTCCTGCTGCTGAAGAAAGAGCGCTCCCGCCTCGTCCAGGCTTATCATGGCGGCCTTGTAGTGCCCGATCTGCACTAGGGCGTCGCCTCTGGCTTTGAGGCCAAGCGCATACGAGATGGGGTTGTGAATCTGCTCACCCAGGAACATCAGCAGTTCAGCTAATTTGAGCGAGGTGAAAGGGGCATAGAGCCTATCCAGCGCTTCCTGCTCCAGCCAGGCGCTGGCAGCAACGGATTGCTCTCCTTCCATGCAGTGCTGCTGGAGGTACTGTTTGCCTTCTTCCAGGCCGAGCGTGTGTAAGCGCTGCAAAGGGTCGTCCAATGCTCTCCTCCATCAACTGGGTGATAATCTGGCCGCGCTGAAAAACACTTCCTTCCGTTCTATTCGAGATGCACCTGCTCAACCACCAGTTCTGTATCGGGCAGATGAAGAAGGATCGCGTAATGGCCCGCCTGGAGAGGCGCGAAAGAGAAGTGTCCCAGCCTATCGACAGTAGCAGACAAAAACGGTTGCTCGGCGGGCTTCCCCGCTGGCGTCATCTCGATGGAGGAGCGCTCGTCCCTCAGCCGGTAGAGGTCCACGGCGGTGCCATCGTAGGCTCTGATCTGCTCCTCGTCATCACACATGAAGGCACCTACTAACTTGATCTGATGATCGCCTGTGTACGAGAGGTCCAGCAAGAGATTGGACGACCAGGCGGGCGGTGATGTGTCGCGGCTTCTGCAGGAGCTGCCACAAAGAGAACGCTTCCGACTCGGAGGAAGGCCCAAAACGAGCCAGCTCGTGGCGAATCGTGCTGACTTCATCTGCGCAGAGGAGACACGTCCTCAAATGTTCGTCAATGGCAGAGGTTTCCTTACGGGAGAGCATGTTCCCGCAGTAGAGTGAGAGTTGCATGGCATCGGGACACTCCACACGATACTCGGGGAGCAACAGATTGTGAACATCTTTGTAGCTTGCGAGGCGCCTTTGACAGATAGAACAGCGCTCCAGATGGCGCTGGCGGTCCTCATTGAGCGTTTCTTCGCCAAGGATATACCGGAGTAGACCCTCGTCATCGAGGGCCAACAGGTCGGGACAAGATGTCATGCCTTTCTCCTTTGTCTAGCTAGCTGTTTCTTACACCACAATGCGCCGTTCTCCCGGCAGAAAGGTCTCCCTCTCATGCTGAATTAAAACGCTCAGGGCACCGATTTTTCGTCATGAGTTTTGAGGCAGAGCCTCCCGCCCCTGTTTACTCGCCATAACTGATATTCCGGCCCAGGATATGCTTGTGCTGTCGCAAGCGGCGCAGGGCATTCTTGAGCAGGCCATGGACCTCTTTCACATCCGCGAACTCCCCGGGACAAAGCCAGATGACCTCTCTTGGCTTGAGACCTTCATAATACATCAAAAATATGACTCGCCGTTCGCGCGGGTTGGTAAGAATCCTCTGGATTTCCTTCCACAACGCAATCCGGTCATAGCCTTTTTCCTCCGGCAGCGATGCGCTTGAGAGCCCATACTCCGGCAGCGGAACGCGCTCTTTAAACGTGTAGCGACGCAAATGGTCGATGACGGAACTGTTCAAACACAGGTGGAGAGATTTCAGAGCCCCAGCCAGGCTACGGAATTCGAGGTTTCGATTGCGACCCCATTGCCAGAGTCGTGCGAACGTATCATCCACGTAGCTTTGCTCAGTTTCAATCTGCAGCGCCTCTTGCCTCTTCGCGTGACAGCGCAGCCAGTACAGCACATTGTCGCGGAATTGCTCCTGCAAAGCAATCCAGGCTTCATTATCCCCGTCAACGATAGCTCTCCTGAAAATTTCCGGGCAATATCGGTCATCGCCTGGTTGTTGTGGCTGGTACATGCCGAGTTCATAGGCGCAGCGACGCTGTAGCGCAGAGAGAGGCATCTTGTTCAGTGCTTGCTCCATTGCCCCTGTTTCTCCTTCACTCTCTGTTGACCAGTGGTGGGCTGCTCGGTGGCAAACCAAGGCGATACCTGGTTATACTGCACGTGTCTGAGTAAGAGAAAGCTGATC
>VBHV01000184.1:2520-6365 GCA_005881995.1 Chloroflexota bacterium
GCGCACAGGTGTCCCCTGGCCTCGATTACGCACGTCACAGACTTAGCCGGTCGCGTATTTTTTTTAAGAAAATACAGCGTCTATGGTATTCCCGCTGCAATAGATACTGCTACGAATCAGTAGAATTAACTAGTATTGTATCTCATGTATATTCGTTTCACAAATGTAGCCAAGAGTTTATGATAAATGCTATTCATCGCCCAAAGCTGATCTCTTTACGTCTATGCCTGGCATACGACCCGGCGGTGAGAAAACATTCGCGCGGGATATCACCTATTCAAAAAATATGAAGGCTATGCAAAGCAGCCCCCACGTGCTATGATTCATATGAGGAAACTCCCATCAACGCCAGAGCGCAGAAAGAGAGGGAACGCATGGCTCACTACTTTACGCGTGAAGAGGCTGAAGCGTTACTGCCTCAAATAACGGTAGTGCTGGAAAACATTCGGGAACGTCGTCAGGCCATGCAACAAAGCGAAGAAGAACTGGGAGCGCTGCACATCCAGGCTATGAGCAACGGGCACCACCTGCATGATCATATTACCCGCCTGCAGAGGGCGCTGGCAGAGCATATTCAAGCCCTGCAAGCCCTGGCCAATGAATTGAACGATTTCGGTTGTGAATTGAAAGACCCTGAAATGGGGCTGATCGACTTCCTCAGCCTGCGCAATGGTCGCCCCGTCTACTTATGCTGGCATTTAGGCGAAGACCGTATCAACTACTGGCATTATCTCGAGACAGGCTTCGCGGGCCGCCAGCCACTCTAAATCTATAAACTATGTCCACCACCATCCAGCGCGCCTTAGACCAGGCTATTGAGCAGCTCACGCAGGCACAGCTGCCTACATCGCCCGATTACCATACAGCCAGGCTCGATGCCCAGGTGTTGCTAAGCCATGTACTGCATGTCGAACGCAGCACACTCTATACCTATCCCGAACGCGCTCTCACTTCCGAGCAAGAACAGCGCTACTTTTCACTCATCCAGCGCCGCGCCCAGGGTGCCCCGGTCGCCTACCTCACAGGCTACAAAGAATTTTATGGCCTCGATTTTCTGGTTGACGAGCGCGTTTTGATTCCTCGCCCGGAGACAGAGCTGCTGGTTGAAGCCGCCTTGCAAGTCTGTCGCGCCAAACTCGACGCGGGGCATACCCCTGTTGTCGCGGATATCGGTACCGGCAGCGGTGTGATCCCCATTACCCTGGCTGTGCATGAGCCGCGCCTGCCATATCTCTACGCCACCGATATCTCCAGCGACGCGCTCGCGGTCGCATCCCTCAATTGCCAGCAACACCACGTAGAGCAGCGCGTACGCCTGCTCCAGGGCGATTTACTGGCGCCCCTGCCTGAACCCGTCGATGTGCTTACAGCTAATCTACCCTATATCGGCCTAGAGGAGATGGACATGCTGGATGTCGATGTACGCGATTATGAACCACACGTCGCCCTCTTTAGCGGTGCTAAGGGATTGGATCTGTTAGAACGCTTATTGACAGATTTGGCGCGATCACATGTGCTCTCAACGGGGGCGGTAGTATTGTTAGAAATCGGCTATCTGCAACGCCTGGCCTTGACACATATGGTTGAAACGCTCTTGCCGCAAGCAAAAATCACTTTTCTTAAGGACTATGCCAGCTGGGATAGGGTGTTACAGGTTAATTTGAACGGTTAGATAAAACATTCAGCTACTTCCTATGCCGTAGCATCAGCGCTCGCACCTGCTCCGCGTTCTCCTTTGTATTCCGGGTCAGCCAGAGACGATAAGCCGGGGCCTGTGCGGCCAGGTCACCGAAAATATCGAACATAAAATCGGCCTCACCCTCTTTGGCCCGCTCCTGCGAAATATATTCCTGCATCAGGCAGCTTACCGCCTGCGCAGGCGAAAGCAATTCCGCCCGGAACTCGTCCCCTCTATTTTTCGCGTGAAGGAACAGCAGCAGGCGCACCTCGCTCGAACTCACCACCTGGTCGCGGAAGTGAAGCTGCACATCTACCGGGCGTTTCTCGCGCTCATCAACGGGCAGGTCTTGCATAAATTTGGCCTGGCTCAACAATTCGGTGGTACCCTTGCGCACACCAATATCTTCAGGGAAGGCATACACGATCACCTTCCCGTCATCCTTTCCCAGAAATAGCACATCATCGGCAAGGTGCATCATACCATCTTCCAGGCACGACAATATCAGCGTGCTTTTCCCGCTGCCTGGTGAGCCAACGATGAGTATGCCGTCATCGTCGAGGGCGATGGCCCCGGCGTGCACGATCTCATAACCACTATAGCCAAACATAGCGCCAATCACCATATAAAAGACGAAACGCATCAGGAACCAGGGCTGGCACTGGGCAACGTCGGTAATAAAAATACTGGCGTGAAAGTCCTTTTTATGCAGGACAGAACAGATGCGGCTGGTGATGCCTGGAAACGCCTGGTATTCGCGGTAGCGCATCAAACCTTCCTTCCAGCGCGCCCGCATAGGACCGATGACCCCGGTAATTTCAATCCACTCAACATTATCAGGCCTGGCCTGCGCAGGTGCAGGTGGAAATGCTTCATCCGGGCGTGGTTCAAAGAGGTAGCAGGTAAAGGCTACCGGGTAATATAAGCGCTCTCCAGCCTGCCACAGCAGGTCTTCAGGAATCGTCACCGGCAAGTCATCAGGCACGCTGTAGGTATATTCGGCCAGGAAATCGGCATAAAAGAGAAATTGCCGCACGTAGTCTAAGATTGCGTGATGATTTGTCACCACGCGCACCATACGATGATGCAAAAGATACCAATGTTCAAAAATGGGGCCAATCACCTGGTTCAGGTATGGCTGCGCTCGCTGGCGTTCAGCCGTATACATAGACCGCACCTCTTCGGGATTCTTACTACTCCATTACGATAGTTCGACAATACTACCATATCCTGAAGCGAAGCGTCACTAAAGTAGGTAACTTAGGCTAATCCCTCCCCCCATGGTGGTGGAAAACGGAAATCCTCAATAACTCCATAACAAAGCAAGTTTGCCATAGCAAGCACCTATGTAGTATTGTTATGGCAGTAAATAGTAGCAGGAACTAACCTCAGGAGAGTATTTCATGAGTATCCAATCCATCAATCCAACCACTGAAGAAGTCATCGAAACGTTTGAACCGTACAGCGACGCTCAAGTAGAACAGGCCCTCAATGACGCTCGGCAGGCCTTTCTAAGCTGGCGCGAGACCTCGTTCGCCGAGCGCGGGGCGCTTTTCCATCGCCTTGCCCAGTATTTGCGCGCTCACAAAGCCGAACTGGGACGGCTGGCCACGTTAGAGATGGGCAAGCCCATCGTCGAGGCCGAGGCAGAAGTTGAGAAGTGCGCCTTGAACTGCGACTACTACGCTGACAACGCCGAAAAGTTCCTCGCTGATGAACACGTGACGTCTAACGCGACCGAAAGCTATGTTGAATTTCAGCCGCTGGGCGTCGTACTGGCGCTGATGCCCTGGAACTTCCCTTACTGGCAGGTCTTCCGCTTTGCCGCGCCAGCATTGATGGCGGGAAACACGAGCGTATTGAAGCATGCCTCAAATGTCTCGCTCTGTGCGCTGAAGCTTGAGCAGATCTTCCATGAGTGCGGCTTCCCAAGCGGCGTATTTCGCACCGTGCTGGTGCCGGGAGCAGAGACGGGCAGTCTGATCGCCGACAAACGTATCGCGGCTGTCACCCTCACGGGCAGCGATGCCGCGGGTGTCGCGGTCGCCTCAGCCAGTGGGCATGCTCTGAAGAAAAATGTACTGGAGCTGGGCGGGTCTGACGCTTTCATTGTGCTGGAGGACGCCGACCTCGACGGAGCCGCGCAGATGGCCGTGCGCGCGCGTTT
>VBHV01000185.1 GCA_005881995.1 Chloroflexota bacterium
TGGCACTTGCCATGACGGGGTCCTTGCTGCTCAGGTAGGTTGTTGCCGTAGTGATTACGTCGTTCCACGGGGTAAGGATGGTCATAAAGGGTTCTTTCTCTTGTGATTTAAGCTGCTTTTGCGTGTTTTCAGTCTAGCATAGATGTGCGAGATTTGTCACTAGATAGGAAATGCAATCAACCTGCGTGGGGTGAACAGGGTGTCAATTGCGAGAACTTGTCGTACAATGCTAGGGAGATGAAGTGAAATTGAGGGACGTTTATCAGGATTCCTGGCTAGTATCGAAAGGGATAATTATGTCTGAAATTGAAGGACAGCATAAACATACAAATCGGCTCATCAATGAGACGAGCCCATACCTGTTGCAGCACGCGCACAATCCAGTTGATTGGTATCCATGGGGAGAGGAGGCGCTGCAAAAGGCAAAGAGCGAGGATAAGCCTATTTTACTGAGCGTGGGCTATTCGGCCTGCCACTGGTGCCATGTGATGGAGC
Organism: Chloroflexota bacterium; assembly: GCA_005881995.1. The sequence goes on from VBHV01000185.1 coordinate 496, forward strand.
GCGAATCCTTCGAGAATGAAGAGATTGCCGACCTCATGAATCAGCATTTTGTCTCGATCAAGGTAGACCGCGAAGAGCGGCCCGACATCGATAGTATCTATATGCAGGCGGTGCAGGCCCTGACACAGCAAGGTGGCTGGCCAATGACCGTTTTTCTCACGCCTGATGGACGCCCTTTCTATGGGGGAACTTATTACCCGCCGCGTGACCGGCAATATGGGCGCGAGGTCATGCCGGGGTTCCCGCGTATCCTGTTGACCATGGCCGATGTGTATCAGAACCGGCGCGACCAGGTTGAGGAGCAGGCGGCGCAGCTGGCCGATTACTTACAGAAGCGCAGTAGTTCTCCCTTGCGCGGCAAGGGTGATATTGCCTCTACAGGCGCTATGCCGTTGGAGATGCTTGCGAATGCCAGCCAGGAATTGGCCGCCGACTTTGACGCGGCGCACGGCGGTTTTGGCAACGCGCCCAAGTTTCCCAATACAATGGCCCTGGAATTTCTCTTGCGCATGCACCTGCATCGTGTGCGCGGCGAGATCGGCACAAAGGCCACACGGCCAGAGTTGGAGATCGTCGAAACGACCTTGCAGCGGATGGCACATGGCGGCATCTACGACCAGTTGGGCGGTGGCTTCCACCGTTATTCGGTCGATGCTGAGTGGCTGGTGCCGCACTTTGAGAAGATGCTGTACGATAATGCCCTGCTCAGTAGAATCTATCTACACGCGTATCTTGTAACGGGCAATCCATTCTACCGGCGCATTGTTGAAGAAACACTGGACTACGTCGTGCGCGAAATGGTCTCGCCGGAGGGTGGTTTCTACTCTACTCAGGACGCGGACAGCGAGGGAGAAGAGGGCAAGTTTTTCACCTGGACGCCTGACGAGATTGAGGCAGCCCTGCCGGGTGAAGACGCCGCGCTCTTCATGCTCTATTATGATGTATCGCGGCGCGGCAATTTCGAGGGGAAGAATATTCTGCATGTCGAGCGAGATGCGCAGGCCGTGGCAGACCAGGCGCAGGTGAGCCTGGAACGCTTGCAGGACGCGCTGGAGCGCGGGCGCAAAACGCTCTTCCAGGTACGAGAACAGCGCGTCAAACCGGGGCGCGATGAGAAAATACTCACCTCGTGGAATGGCTTGATGCTGCGTAGTTTCGCGGAAGCGGGGCGTTGTCTTGAGCGCGCCGACTATCTGCAAGTAGCGGTCAAGAATGCCGGGTTTTTGTT
>VBHV01000186.1 GCA_005881995.1 Chloroflexota bacterium
TCAAGGTTGTAGACATGTTGGTGCTCCTATGTATACTCATTCCATGCCTTCACCGGAAGCGTCACCAGGTCTTTTTCTACAAGGGCTTGAACGAACAGGCGCGCCTGCTTGATTTTAGTGAACAGCGGAATGTTGTGGTCAACCGCGAAACGGCGCATGGCGTAGTCGTCATCGACTTCCTTCTTAATATGCCCATCGACAATGTTGATAGCCAGGTCAATCCTCTGCTCGCTGAAGTACGTCAGCACATTGGGATACTTCTGCTCATGGATCTTGTAGAGCATGGTTGCCTCGATGCCATTGTCTCGTAAGAACGCGCACGTCTTTTCCGTCGCGTATAAAGGAATGCCCAGTGTGTCCAAAAGCCTGGCGCTCTCTAAAAATTTGACCTTCTTTTCTTCACCTCCCAGGCTGACAAAAATCCCTTTACGCGGTATCTTCCCCCCTGTGGCAAGCATGGCTTTGAGATAGGCTTCCTCCAGGTCTTCCCCAAAGCAGGCCACCTCGCCCGTTGAGGACATCTCCACGCGCAAGATGGGGTCTGCCCCCGACAGACGCGAGAAGGAGAACTGCGGCGCTTTTACGGCGGTAAACGCGGGCCTCGGCACCTGCACCGGCGAAATATCCTCCCTGAAGAGCGCATCCACGAAGAGTTCGATAAAGTTGACGCCGGTGACTTTCGAGATAAAGGGGAAAGTGCGCGATGCCCGCAGGTTCACCTCGATCACAAAAACCTGGTTATCTTTCGCCAGAAATTGGATGTTGAACGGCCCCGTAATCTCCAATGCCTGCGCAATGGCCCGGCCAGCCGCCTCTATGTTGTGCTGCGTCTCGCTATTGAGCGTTTGCGGCGGCAGTACAATCGTGGCATCCCCGGAGTGTACCCCGGCATTTTCTATATGTTCCGAGATGATGAAGGCCTTGACTTCGCCGCGCTGTGCCACCGCGTCAAGCTCAATTTCCTTGACCTTCTTCAAAAACTTCGAGACGGTCACCGGATATTCGGGAGAAACCGCCGCAGCTTCCTGCGTATACTGCTCCAATTCTTCCGGCGTGTAGCAGACCCTCATGGCGTTGCCGGAAAGCACGTACGATGGTCGCACCAGCACCGGGTAGCCCACGCGCTGCGCGAAGCGATTCAGTTCGTCGCGCTGAACCAGGCTTTTCCACTCCGGCTGGCGAATGCCCAGCGTATCCAGCAGCTTCGAGAACTTGCTGCGATCTTCCGCCTGGTCGATGTGCGCTGCGTCGGTACCCAGCAGTCGCATGCCGTACCTCTGCAGCGCCTTTGCCCGGTTATTGGGAGTCTGCCCGCCAACCGAGACGATGACGCCGTGAGGCGCTTCAAATTCGCAGATGTCGGCGATGCGCTCAAAGGTAAGTTCTTCAAAGTACAGCCGGTCCGATGTGTCATAATCCGTTGAAACGGTTTCGGGGTTGCAGTTGATCACGATTGCGCGTTTACCGTACTTTTTCAGCGCCTCGACCGTGCTGACGCTCGTCCAGTCAAACTCTACCGACGAGCCAATGCGATACGGTCCGGACCCAAGAATAACCACCCCCTCGTCTCCCAGGCGAGCCACATCATGGTGCTGCCCATTGTAGGTCATATAGAGATAGTTGGTTTCCGATGGGAACTCCGCCGCCAGCGTATCGATTTGAAACACCGAGGGAGTGACTCCCAGCGTTTTACGCAGCGCGCGTATCTCCAACCCGCTCTTTCCCACCAGCTCACCGATGCGCTTATCCGAGATCCCCACCTGTTTCAACGCCCACAGGCGTGCTGCCGGGAGCTGCCCGTCGTTCTGCAGCGCCTGCTCAATGTCAACAATATGTTGAATTCTCTGTAAGAACCAGGGGTCAATCCCCGTAATCGCCGCGATCTGTGAAACCGAGATGCCGTGACGCATCGCCAACGCCAGCGCGAACATGCGCCTGGGCGTGGGAGTATAGAGGTACTTTGTGATGGTCTCGGCTGCGTTCTCGTTGCCCCCGAAGATTTTCTCTGCTGTCGCGCCCTCGAAATCCAGGTCTAACATGCGAATGGCTTTTTGATAGGCTTCTTCAAAGGTCCGACCAATCCCCATGACCTCGCCAACCGATTTCATGCCCGTCCCGATGGTTTCA
>VBHV01000187.1 GCA_005881995.1 Chloroflexota bacterium
TCCTCAAAGGGGATTGGAGTTATATAAAGCTGGCTTCGCTCCATATCTCATAGCGACTGGTGAAAGAAGCCTTACTGAAGAAAGTGGCTGGGATAAAACGCTTGCTAATAAATATGCTGAATACCTCATTGAAAATGGTGTTGATGGGAGCCATATTATTATCCAGAACAGATCGTTGAATACGCTTGAAGATGTGACATTCTCCCTTGGAACACTCTCAGGGCTTGAAAGAATCATACTAGTAAACAGGCCAATACAACAAAGGAGAGGCTATGCTACATTTCAAAAGCAGACAACGGGCATCATACTTATTAATACTCCTTCTATAGAAGAAACCATGTTAGAAGGTCAACTGGCGGCGAGGTCTGTTTTAGAGTACGAGAAGATCGAAAGATATGCTGAAAAAGGGGATATCGAGAAACCAGTAGTGTCTGATGAGGTAAGAGAGGCATATGAGAGGCTGAAAGCTATCTTAGGATAGATTGCGAATTGACTCGCCAAAAACGGGGGAGAGCCCATTTTTATGTGAGGCAACACATTGCAATACTTTTTGGGGAAAATTCATCTTGTTGTGCTTTAGCCGACAATCGTCCTCTGTAACACCAGAAGAACGCCTCAGATCAGTAGAGTAAAAAATATTAGTTAATCCCTTGACTGCTGTCGTGTATCTTCAAATAGTGCTTTGGATGGAAAGGCTTGTGCTAACGCAAGTTCCCGAATATACTCATTAGCAGATAAAGATTGAGATTCCACTTATTCTCGAATGTGAGAGGGCAATAGTATGAATTTTCTCAAACATCTCAAGCGAGTTGGGCATGATGTACATACAGGGCAGAACATAGAAATTTACCTTGGTGTTTTAATTTCTGCCATATTGGCCAGGTGAAATCTTTGAATACAGAGTCATTGACTACTTTGCTCCATACACCATGTACATCTATGACCCTCATTTAAATGGCAAAATGATGGTAAGGCTATCAACACTTGAAGTTTCAAACGACCTGAGACCCACCTACTACTTAACGAAAGAAGATGACAAAGAGTGGTTCGAGTTCCACGTTAGCCAGTTTGAAATAGCTTGGAACAGGGCCAAAAACCGGGTAACTATGGAGAAAAACATCTCTGTAAGCCATGGTATGAGTTCTTAACAGGAAACCAAATTATAGGACGATGCTATGAGAGTACTACTACAGCGCGTAAGCCGAGCAAGTGTCGCCGTCAATGGCGAAATTGTCGGCCAGATAGGCCAGGGGTTGCTCGTGCTTCTTGGCATCGGTCACGGCGATAGCGAGGCGCAGATCAAAACACTAACCGAAAAAATCGTCCACCTGCGCATCTTTGAAGACGACGCGGGCAAAATGAACCGCTCGCTGCTCGACATCGGCGGCGAGGCCCTTGTCGTCTCGCAGTTCACCCTCTACGCTGATATGCGCAGGGGACGCCGTCCCGGTTTTACCGATGCTGCTCCCCCCGCTATAGCAGAGCCTCTGGTCGAGCGCTTCAAGGAAGCTATTGCTGCCTATGGACTGAAAGTGGCGGGCGGCATTTTCGGTGCCTATATGCAGGTCGAACTGCTCAATGACGGTCCGGTCACCCTCTGGTTGGATAGCGAGCAGTTGTAAATGACACATCAAATTTGATTGCTGCTTAAGACGAGCCGATGCCTGTAACGTGTGCCCACTTGCATACGTGTGAGAATTAGATCCACACAGTAGCTGGAGGCGTTCTTAAAAATGATCTCTAATCGGCTGCCATGGTGGCAGCAAGGCGTGATTTACCAGATCTATCCCCGTAGCTTCAAAGATAGCAATGGCGATGGCATTGGTGATTTGCAGGGCATCATTAACCAACTCGACTACCTGAGTTGGCTTGGGGTAGATGCTATATGGATTTCCCCTTTCTATCCCTCACCGATGTTTGACTTCGGCTACGATATTACCCACTACTGCGACATTGATCCCATCTTCGGCGACCTGAATACATTTGATAAGCTTGTCGAGCAAGCTCACCGGCGCGATCTCAAGGTTATCATCGATTTCGTGCCCAATCACACCTCTGATCAGCATCCCTGGTTCCTCCAGTCCCGCCAGTCGCGCTCCCATCCGAAACGAGATTGGTATGTATGGGCCGATCCTAAGTCCGATGGTTCACCCCCCAATAATTGGTTGAGCATGTTAGGCGGATCATCTGCGAAGCCAGGAACTATGTGGAAAGTGGAAGAGGAGTGGGTGCCCCGCCCACCTGTTCCTGCCGGATCATCCTGGGAATGGGATGCCACAACGCGGCAGTACTATCTACACTCGTTTCTCAAGCAGCAACCCGATCTCAACTGGCGTAATCCCGCCGTGCAAGCCGCCATGTTCGATGTCCTGCGTTTCTGGCTTGAACGAGGAGTCGATGGCTTCCGTATTGACGTGGCAAACTTTATCATGAAAGACCCCCAACTGCGTGATAATCCTCCCAATTCGAGTCAAGTCCGGATTCACAAAGCGCGGGGGGACTACGATTCGCAGCTGCACATACACGATAGGGCACATCCAGATGTGCATAACGTCTTACGTGAGCTTCGTGGCCTGCTGAATGACTACAGTGCTCAAACCCCTCGCGTGGCTATTGGAGAGTTGGCAGTCTTCAACTTACATGAGTGGGCCAACTACTACGGGGCAAATCTCGATGAACTGCATATCCCTTTTAACTTCAGCCTCTTAGGAGTTACGTGGAATGCGCCGGCTATTCGACGCTTTGTGGAAATGAGCGAATCTGTCGTTCCTGCTGGCGGCTGGCCAAACTATGTGCTTGGGAACCATGATGAGCCGCGCGCCGCCAGTCGTTTCGGAGCGAGGCAGGCCCGCGTCGCCATGATGCTTCTCCTCACCCTCCGTGGAACGCCGACGGTATACTACGGTGACGAATTGGGGATGAGCAACGTCGTGATCCCCCCAGAACGCATCCAGGACCCACAGGAGAAAAACGTTCCCGGTTTAGGACTAGGCCGCGATCCAGCACGAACCCCGATGCAATGGGATGCGAGTACCAATGCCGGATTCTGTCCACCCAACGTCACTCCCTGGCTGCCAGTTGCTCCTGGTTATGAGCAGGTCAATGTAGCAGTGGAGCGCGAGGAAGCGACTTCAATGCTGACGCTCACACGTGCGCTCCTGGCCCTCCGGCGCAGCAAGCCCGCTCTCAATAGAGGAAGCTATTATGGACTCGACGGCGGCTCGGAGGACTGTTTCGTCTATCTACGCCAGTTTGAAGACGAGCGTCTTCTGGTCGCCCTCAACTTTTCGGAGGAGCCGCAGCGGGTAAGGGTACCAGAACTCGGAGTGGGTCAAGTGCTTTTATCCACCTCTCTGAGTCGAAAAGAGCGCATTCATATGGCGGCTCTGAGCCTCTATGGTCACGAGGGGTGCATTATTGAACTCCTCGATTAGAACTGCGGATAGCTCTTGTTTCGGATTTGGTACCTCTATCGATGTAGCTGTGTTATACTACTCTCACACAATAGACCTCTCTCATAATGAAACATAGGCATTGGAGGCAGAGCAGAGAATGGCGATATTGGAGGAGCAGTTTCACTTTACTCCTACAGTGCTTCAAAGCGCAATGGCTGATCCATTACGCTCTGAACAACGCACAGGTGAAATCCTGCCACGAGTCCTGTCACGAGTAGACCTGCTCATCCTTTTCATAGCTGTTGTTGTCTTCATCCC
>VBHV01000188.1 GCA_005881995.1 Chloroflexota bacterium
AAGCGCACCAATGTTTGCCGAAAGCCGCGCACCTCACCTGGGAGGCCGCAGCAGCCAGCACACTGGTCGGCACAACCGCCTACCGTATGCTCTTTGGCTGGCGGGGCAGCCAGCTCCAGAAAGGCGATGCGGTCTTGATCTGGGGCGGGTCCGGTGGACTTGGTTCCATCGCCATCCAGCTTGCTCATGTGCACGACGCGCTGCCTATCGCGGTGGTCTCAAGCGAGGAACGCGGAGAATACTGCAAGAAGCTAGGAGCCGTTGGCTGGATCAACCGGAAAGAGTTCAACCACTGGGGCGTTCCCCCCCACTGGACAGATACCGAGGGGCAGAAAACATGGACGAAGAGCGCCAGGGCCTTCGGTAAGAAAATCTGGGATATCCTGGGCGAACGCCGCAGTCCCAGCATTGTCTTTGAGCACCCAGGCGAGGAAACCATCCCTACCTCCATCTTTGTCTGCGAACAGGGAGGAATGGTGGTGATTTGCGCCGGCACATCGGGCTATTCCGCGATGGTCGATTTACGCTATCTCTGGACACGCCAGAAGCGGCTGCAGGGGTCGCATGGCACCAACGACGAACAGGCCACGGCCTACAATGACTTGATGCGCAACGGCAAGATCGATCCCTGTCTTAGCAAGGTGGGGCGATTTGAAGACATCCCCCTGGTTCACCAGGATATGGGAGAAGGCCATCACCCGCCGGGGAATACGGCGGTGCTGGTGGGTGCGCCGCAACCTGGACTGGGAAAGAAATAAGAGTTATCGCTTAGCGGTCGTTGCGCCTATGCAACGACCGCCTTTTTATGTTGGTGACTGCTCCGTCCCCGGTAATTCCGCGTGGGACGATGAAGGAGCTACCTCAACAACTTCATCCGGCGCGAACTCCTCAGGATGCTGCGCTTTCCACTCCTTCCAAAGCTCGACAAGGAAGGCCTGGAGCACCCCGGCAACCGGTACCGCAAAGAGGCCGCCAAGCAAGCCAAAGAGTTCAGCTCCGGCAACCAGCGCAAAAATGGCCACTATTGGATGCAGTCCCGCGGCCTTGCCCAGGATGCGTGGAGAGAGGATCTGTCCCACGAGGATCTGTTGGAGCAAAAACACAAAAGCGAAAACCACGATGGTGATAACCCATCCCTCTGGAAGCGCCGCCAGAATGCACAGAATGCCTGAGATATATGCACCGATGAACGGAATGAAGTAGAGGATGAACATCAAAACCCCTAGTAAGACCGCGTACGGCACATGCAGCAGTGAAAGGACGATACCAGTCAGAATGCCCATGATGATCGCAAGAATGAGTTGTACCCGCAAGTATCCGCCAAAGGTGCGATGTATAGTATCAATGAAAAAGTTCATCCCGGTTCGATATCTGCGCGGCGTCTTGTGACGCAGCCAGGTAACCGCCCGTTCTCCGTCAACCAGAAAATAGACGGTCAAGGTTGTTATCAGGAGAAGATTGAGAAAGACCCCCAGGAGGCTACTAAGCAAAGTGCCGAAGCTTCCGATGAGATTCTGCGCGATGGAGCTAATCTGTGAACCAGCCTGAAGCAATTCATTGGGCGTGATATTGATCTGTTTGAAAAAATTCACCACCGGCCCAAGTTGCTTTAGTCCATTCGGACTGAACACTTGCTCAATTGACTGGATCAGCGTCGTTATCTCTGCAATGAGTGAAACAATCAGGATCTGAACAAGCAGGTATAATACAACTAACAAAATAAGAAAGATCAGCAGAATTGCCAGAGGACGAGGTAACATGCGATGCAGTAATTGTACAGGAGGATAGAGAACATAGGCCAGTACTGCTGCTATCACAAGTAGCCAGATTGCCCCGGCTACCTGGAAAATCGCCCAGAGTACCACCGCTACTATGGCGATCCACGCCAGGATCGTCAAAGCAGTAATCAGCCGCCTCAACATCGGTTGGCGAGCGGAAGTTGAATGAAATGGTAGGTCAGGTGGCGATGCATTTGAAGCCATTATTTATATCCCTCGAAATGGTACTCCTAAAGAGGACGGTAAAAATGCGTCCCGATTAAAGCAAGGAGATGATGATGCGCGCTACTGCTCATAATATCACTTCTATCTCCTGTCTATAACGACGTACCGCTTTAGAGAATCAACCGTCTTGATGTGATAGCATGGGCGTAGCGTGGTATAGAAACTGGAGGATTCACCTACTCTTTTTCCTACACGTCGGTTTGCGATCTTCTGAAACGCACCGGTCTTGTTTACCCGAACACGGATGGCTATGCGTCTCTAAATGAGACAGCCCGCCGCCTGGCAGAGTTTGAAGGCTTCTTTGCCCGTGCCAAGGCAGTCACAAAAAGCTGACATTTTGCGTAAATAGGTAGAAATTGTGAATTATTTCATTGAATTTCGTGGAGAGATAGTCTATAGTAGAGAGGGGTAGATCGGCAAATTTTCCTTGACCACGCTGTCTTACGTAAAAGTGCGTTCTGTAACTTTACACGTACCTGGACTTCTCCTTTTTTCATTCGAATTACTCAACCAATAGTACTGGCAATCAAACGCAATCGAAGTCCAAACGTTGTAGGTAATTAGAGGATTTGCATTACATTTGGGTCATTTAATCTTTGCCTTTTCTACGATGGAATCATATGTTATTGCGTGTGATTTCAATTCTCGCTCTATTTCACAAAATATCATTGACCAGGAAGGTTTAAACAGTTAATAACGGGGGACATTATGAAATTGCTGATAGTTGACAACGATCGTGACCTGGTTGAGATGCTCAACAGCTGGTTAAAAACGTTAGGGTACGAAGTCTATCGCGCGTATAGTGGGGAACGTGCTAAAGTCGAGTGGGAAGAGCAAAAACCAGACCTTGTAATTTTGGATACTGTATTGAGGGATGTGGATGCATTGGACATGTGCCGTGAAATGCGACACATACACGATGCGTTGGTATTAGTGGTGACGGACGGAAAAGATGTGCAGGATGAGGTTCGGTGCCTTGAATCGGGAGCCGATGACTATTTACGCAAACCATTTTTCCCATCGCAACTCCTGGCGCGTATACGGGCAGTGAGCCGCAGAGGACGTTCAACTCTTACCCAGCGTCCTTCATCCATCATTAAGGTTGGCCCATTATGTGTAGATTCGCTGCATAACGAAGTGCGCATCAATGGGAAAACAGCTCGCTTAACTCCTACTGAAAGCAAGCTTTTACATTTACTGGCAGTTAATGCGAATAACGTATGCACAGCCGACCAGATTGTTTCGCATATCTGGGGCTTTGGAAATGACGGGGACAGTTGTTTGATCAAAGCCCACATTCGTCACCTGCGCCAGAAAGTTGAGCCAGACCCAAGTAAGCCATGCTACATATTGACTGTTCCAGGCGTCGGTTACACCTTGATTCGTTCCCTTTTAGGGGAACGCGATGCTCCCGATGCAAAAGAAATCGCCCGTACCTTGCAGGCCATTTCCGGCTAGGATTGACAAACCCATTGCCTATTTGAAAACAATGAGCAGCGTCCCCAATACACATCAATCTACAGTACTGGGGACGCCTCATATATCCTTCCTTCTCTATCTTCTTCTCCATATGTGATGACATCTTCACATCAAAAGCAGCACTGACACCATTTTTTAGTTCATTTCAACATAGTGTTTGCACCTGGGTTCTGTACACTCGATGGTAAAGAGAGCAAGCAGGCTATTTGCAGCATGGAGACGAAGATGGTAAACAGCCTTGACAACGATACCCTGCCTAGACTGCCAATCATTCGGCGGGTTCCAACGCGCTATCAGCGCATATTGCCACTGACATTGATGAA
>VBHV01000189.1 GCA_005881995.1 Chloroflexota bacterium
GAACAAGAAACGCTTCCTATAGTCAGAGAAGATGCGCCTTTATGTCCACAACTTCCTGCCGACATTACAAAAGTAGCGGGTGAGTGGTATGTGCGGTACTATACTCAGCAATATGGCCTGGAACACACCATTTTGCGCTATGCACACATCTATGGGGAGAAGCAGAGCGAACTGGCGCAGCACCCGGCTGCTTATTTTATCTCCATGCTGTCTCAGCGCCAGCGCCCAATTATTCGTGGGTCAGCGCACGATGTGTGCGACCATATTTTTATTGACGATGTGGCACAAGCCAACCTGCGCACCTTAGAACGCGGCCGCAACTGCACTATGCACATCAGTTCGGGCAAAGGGTATACGCTCAACCAGTTCTTCTGCGCGATCACGCAGCACCTCTCATGCGAACTCCTGCCGCTCCATATTTCAGGTTCACTAGGAGAGCCAACTGCCATTGTATTGGATAATACGCTTGCCCGGCAGCAACTAGGCTGGCAACCTGAGATCAGCTTCAGTGAAGGTGTCAAGCGAACTGTTGGGTTTCTATGCGGTAACAGGGTAAACCAGCCTCAAGTACAAGCTCACGCCCGCCAGCGAGTTGCCGATGCCGTCCTGGTGTAGGGCATCTCACAACGTTCTTTCTGGCAGAGATGGGAGGCTTCCCGGTACATCATCTACGTGATCCAGCAAAGTCCCGTGTGCCAGAGGTAGCTTGAGGGTGACTGTCGTTCCCTGATCAGGGATGCTGGTCAGGGTCAATGTGCCGCCATGAGCATTGGCGATGCTCCGGGCGATGGAGAGTCCGAGGCCCGTGCCCCCCGCCTCACGCGAACGGGCCTTGTCCACACGGTAGAAGCGTTCGCCAAGATGTGGCAGGTGCTCGTCTGCTATGCCAATGCCGGAGTCGGAGACCTCCAGGATGGCCTGTTCCTGTTCCGTCGCCGTTCGCACCTTGACATGACCGCCACGGCGATTGTATTTGATAGAGTTGTCGAGCAGAGCAAGTACTGCTTGTTCGAGCAGTGTCGGATCGCCAATCACCAATGCTGTATCATTGGATTCTTCCCGAATACCGATCCCCGCCTGGTCCGCCAGGGCTTGTATGCGCCGCGCTCCCGTGCGGGCTACATCGGCTAGATTCACCACCTCGTGCTCCCGGTGTGAAGAACTATTGTCAAGGCGGGCAAGCGTCAGCAAATTAGTCGCCAGATTTGACATGTGGTGCGCTTCAGCGACAATATCCTCTAAGAGAGCTGCGTCTTCTTCCTCGAGGTGTTGACGGCTGCGCAGCAGAACTTCGGCATCCGCGCGCAGCAGCGTCAGCGGTGTGCGTAACTCGTGCGCAGCATCAGCGATGAAGCGCTGCTGGTTGGCCCAGGCCAATCGCGCCGGTACTAGAGCCCGGTTCGCCAGGAACAGCCCGCCCACTCCCGCGCCGAGCAGCGCAACGCCTCCCACAGCGAATAAGAGCTTGAGCAGTAGCGACAGCGCGTTTTCCTGCGCCTGGATGGACTCGCCAATCAGCACTACGCCGGCGTATCCGTTCCCTGATGGGTTTGGAACCACCTGCGCGTAGCGATAGATAGATCCAAACGTGCCTCCATCGACACTATCATCAGCGTACGTGCCATTCTGTAAGGCCGTCTTCACCAGGTTATTGTTGAGAAACGCAGAAGGAAGCCGTGTGGTATTTTCGTTTGACGGCAAAGAGCCGTTCTGGTCGTAGCAAACGACTATCTCGGACATAGTGAAAGGCTGACCAGAAGGCGAACCAAATTGACTTGGAGGACCGAGTGATCCTAATAATGGGCAGGCCTGACTGTAGCGTGAGTTCGTGAACCACTGCTGCACGTGTGCATGGGCATGTCCGGCGGCATCATCCTTAATGGGAGTCAGGAGAAAGAATTGAGTCCCCAGGTAGAGCGCCACGCCGAATAGCACCAGGGCTGCGCCCAATACTCCACAGTACCAGAGCGTTAAGCGAATGCGGAGTCCTTGAAACAGGGCCGCTCCTGGCTCACGTGAGAAGCGACCCCTGCCGCTATGCTGGGGCCACCAGGTGGACATGCTCCTGTTCATACCCGCGAGAAGCCCTGGTCAATCTTGTCACGCAGATAGTGAATGTAGATATCGACGACATTGGAGAGCGCCTCCAGGTCATAGCGCCAGACCGAGTCAACGATTTGCGTGCGTGTGAGTACCCGGCCAGGATGGCGCATCAGGTATTCCAGCAATGCAAACTCTTTAGCCGTCAACTCGATGACACGTCCGGCTCGACGCGCTTCGTGCCGCACCAGATCGAGCGTAAGGTCGCCTACAGAGAGTTGGAGGGTTTCATCAAAACCGCGTTCGCGGCGGCGGAGCAGGGCGTTGATGCGCGCCAGCAGTTCCTCCATGGCGAAAGGCTTGGTCAGGTAGTCATCGGCCCCCACATTGAGACCCGTCACACGGTCCTCGACTGCGCCACGTGCTGTGAGCATCAGCACCGGCGACAAAATACGCTCAGCACGCATCTGGCGACAGATCTCGAGCCCATCGAGTCCGGGCAACATCACGTCAAGAACCACTACATCATAAGTATCGCTCAGGGCAAGGTTCAGCCCGGTATGCCCGTCGTGCGCGAGATCAACGGTGTGGCGCTCTTCCAGCAGGACGCGCCGCAACAAAAACGCAAGGCGTTGCTCGTCCTCTACCACAAGAATATGCATTGCTCTATCCCTTTTTTCTCATGTAGGTGCCGTAGGGAAGCGATGTATCGCGTCCTCTTCTACTATATCGCATAACGGTTGGCACTGCTACAACTAAACTCCGTGTATCATCATCTGCCACCGGATGACCCAGTGCTGCTTGCTCTAGCGTAACACCACTACATTGAATTCTCATGAGAAGTGTATGAGAAGATTCTCATGGAAGTTAGAGATACCTCTTGACCAGATTGATCAGCTCAACCAGGTGAAACGGCTTGGGCAGAAACGCATCAGCACCAATCGTCGCTGTGATATCCCGAGCGCTGAAATGTGCTGAGAACAAGATCACAGGGATGTGCCTGGTCTCCTCCCTACTCTTCACCTGCTGGCAAATTTCTCGTCCATCTGCTCCAGACAGCAATATATCGAGAATGATCAGGTCGGGCAGTTCGCTGTACATCTGCTGGAAGCAGGCACCATTGAGACTGGTTTGGACCTCGTAGCCCTCGCCTTTGAGGATAAGCTGCATCATATCCAAAATATCTGCATCGTCGTCAACCACTAATATCTTCTTCATAACTACCTGCTTCCTCGATCGATATAGAAAGTAATGTTCTGTTTACGCTTTTCCTGCGAAAGGTAGCGAGAAGGAGAAAGTGGAGCCTTGCCCTTCACAGCTTTCCACCCACATCTTCCCACTATGGCGTTCAATGATCTGGTATGCGATGTAGAGACCAATGCCTAAACCAGGATAGGTTCTATCCTTGCCACTGTAGACGCGAAAGTACCGCTCAAAAATCTTCTCCTGATAGGCTTTGGGAATGCCAATACCGAAATCCTGGATACTTATCGTCAGTGTATCGTGTGTATGCGCGAGGTGTACGATAATCTTCTTTGCATGCGGAGAGTATTTAATAGCGTTCGTGATCAGGTTGATCAATACCTGCCCAAGACGTTCCTGGTCGCCGACGATCTCTCGCTGTGCCATTCCCTCGATACTGATCTGATGCTGAGAGGTTGTATATTGCAGGTTTTCGACGATCTCGCGGATGAGTGCATCAACGTCAACTGCTTCCTCTGCAAACGCTAATTTCCCCGCCTGCATCTTTGAAAGATCAAGCAAGTCAGTGATCAACTTGGAGAGCTTATTGATCTGCGTCGCCATTTTAGCAAGGTAGGACAGCGTCTCTTGATTGCCCTGCTGCGCAAACTTCATGTGAAGCAGTTCTATATAGCCCTGCAAGCTGGTTAGGGGCGTCTTCAACTCGTGGCCGGCCATACTGATAAACTCATCTTTGCGTTGCTCAAATTCTCTCCGTTCAGCCATAACCGCCGCCAAAATCATCGAGGTGACAGCCAGTATGCCCATAAAACTCTGTAATAATACAAGATTATCACTGAGTCTGCCTGAAGTGAAAGGGGATAAGCCCTTTATGGTTCCTACAACGGCGAGAATCGATAATGCAAAGATGGCAGATAGTGCTCCACGCGGGCCAAATCGCAGTGAAGCCCAGATGAGTGGAGGGAACACCAAATAAGTCACTGGATAAACTCGATGGTCCGTGCGAAACAGTCCTAGAAAGACAATCAGACCAACTACAAGGACGAAAAGCGTAAGTAATCCAATTTCAGCAAATATTTTTACCGGGACTTTACCATGAGGCCATTTGCTCCACGTGAGTAGAAACGGAGTGAGGATAAGGATACTAATCATATCTCCTATCCACCACGCTCCCCATGTGGAATATGATGATGAAAAAGCAATGACCTTCCCCAGAAAAAGACTGGATACACCAATAGTTGCACTGATGAAGGCACTCAGAGGCATGGCAAGAAGTACCAATAAAAGAACATCCCTGAGGTGGTCGAGCGCATGGCTAAATTCATAGCGCTTAAGTATATAGGCACCTGATAGGGCTTCAAGTGTATTTCCTATGCCTATGGCTACGGCAACAAGGAGTGGAGCACCATTCAACAGATTTACCAGAAATGCTCCCATAAGAATTCCTGGCCAGAGACGATACCCAAAAAGAAGAATGGCTGCCATTGCCAGACCTGAGGGAACCCAGACAAGCGTGGCAAAGCGATTGACTGCACCCAGGGAAAGGCCGAGTTTTGCTGTGCTGAAGTAGATGGCAAAAAAGGTGAGTATTTTTATCAAATACCAGGGGTATCTATAGTTTCTATGATGAAGATCAGGCACTTGATTATTCCCTCCCTGCTACTATGCTATCTCATCTACCTGGTTTATCTTCCAACCATGAGGATATGTCGATATTTCATTGCTCAATGGAATATTGTACTTCATAGGTCAAGCAAGTGAACGGCAATTACAAAGATGAGAAATTTCTCATCTTTTTCTAACGAAAACCTAATGATTATACTGTAAGATTAGGTACAAAGGGAAAGAGCCCTTTAAATCGTGATATTTCGATGAGCAAGAGTGAGAGGATATCATAATGGACAGATATGAACATCACTGGATGCATGGTCATCCATGGCATTATGCCTATGGCTGGTGGCCAGATACACTTCTATGGGCGCTGAGTACTCTGTTGTGGTTGGGGGTGTTCGTAGGACTTGTCTGGTTGCTGCTGAGGTGGATCATGCCCTACATAAGGCCCATGATCTCAGACATATTTGGCATAGCGCCGCCAGATGCTTCCCCGTTAGAGATACTACGCCAGCGCTTCGCTGCTGGTGAGATCGATGCTATCACATTCGAGCAGATGCGGGAGCGGCTGGAAGCATCTTATTCTCACCCTTTATATGATTGTCCAGCCAACCAGGGAG
>VBHV01000190.1:0-399 GCA_005881995.1 Chloroflexota bacterium
CGGGGTAGTTGCCAGCAGGGTTCAGGCGAGGCGGCGGCGGTATGAGAATGATCTTCTCTTCGTCATCCTCTGCATCCCTCGCGCCAGCAGGGCTACCCGTACTCTCTACCACTGGCTCGGCGTCAGCTTGTACAGGAATATTTCTTGGCTGGGTGGCATCATCTTTGACTTGAGCGGGCGGAGTTACAAGCGGAAACTCTATTTCATTATCTTCGTCATCGTCGGCATAATCGGTGGCTGCTTGGGGAGTTTCCTGCACTTCATTTACATCGTGCGCAGTTGGTGGAGGCCCTGTCGGCGTGGCATCAACAACGGGGAGTGGTGGTAGCGTCTCCTCTTCAGGAGGGTTCGAGGACGTGGAGGCTGTCGTATCAGCCTCGGTCGCCTTCGGCCTTCGTC
>VBHV01000190.1:406-4435 GCA_005881995.1 Chloroflexota bacterium
TGTTTCCAGGGAAGAGTAGACCGAAAAACGGCGGTGGCGCGCTAATTCGGAGGGACTCGAACCATGTGGGGCGATCACTACCAACTGCGCTTGCAGGTCGCGCCGCATTTCCTTGAGCCCATCGAAATCTACCGGGCGACCGAAGGCGTTATTGCGCTCAGGCAGTACGAGCGCGATTTCCTTACGATGGAGTCGTTCCTGCGTCAAAATGGCGGTTAAAACACTCTGACGGGTGTCATCGGGGGCGACATAAATGATGCCGATATCTGCGCTGCGGGGGTCATTCGTGCCAAGAAGGTCTGCGCCATCACTCTGTCTCATAATCGTACCCTTCTTTCGCTTTTATAAGAGATTTTTAGGGTATATCGTGTTTATTACCTGCGTGCGCCTGTGTAGATAAGGATTGATAGATGCCTGGTCGATTGGATTATGCCATAAGAGGCGAGGAAAAGCAAATAAACACATGCATACAAACATGGCCTGTGAATCATTGCCAGGAAGACGATTTGACTACCAGGCAGATCACGCTAACCGAAAGGAGGCAGCCCTATATTCTGTGAATCATTGCCAGGAAGACGATTTGACAGCCAGGGCGACCGCGAGGGTCGCCCGTACAATACTAAGTTGCTTGTTTTACATGTAAACGTGTATTGTACGGGCGACCCTCGCGGTCGCCCTGGCAGTCTCTTCCAATCGGCGATTTCCTCGTGCTTGCTGGCAGTCTCTTCCAATCGGCGATTTCCTCTTGCTTCCTGGCTGTCTCTTCCAATCGGCGATTTCCTCTTGCTTGCTGGCTGTCTCTTCCAATCGGCGATTTCCTCTTGCTTGCTGGCAGTCTCTTCCAATCGGCGATTTCCTCTTGCTTGCTGGCAGCCTCTTCCAATCAGCGATTTCCTCTTGCTTCGCGGTAAAGCGTTGCTGTCAGCACACAGAGAACAGCAAGGATCAACACTACCCCTGTGATGCCTCGCAAAGGAGCGAATACGCTGACAAAGTTGATGACTGCAAGCGCGGCCACGACGATGAGCACACCTATGAGGATAATCATGTCACCGACGATGAAGTTGTAGATGGCTTTGAGGACTTTCATGGCCGTACCTCCTCTTCTTCTTGTGCGGTGATAGCCGCCCTCTGCGTTGAGGCGGTTGCCATCCAGCTGCGTTTGCGTTGTTTCAGCCAGGTCACCAGGAGATAGGAGGCTAACAGGTAGATGGCTATCAGTATAGGAATGAACGCATCCGCAAAGGGCCAATCATAGCCAAACCCCTCAGCGGCCCAGAATGTGCCAAAGGAGGTGAGCATCACGCCCACGACGAACTTGAGCGTATTTTCAGGCACCTTCGTCAGTGGGGCCTTGATGAGGACGCCGGCGAGTATCACCAGGATACCGGCAACGGCTGCACCGATAGCGGCGAAGGCAATGCCGCTCGCGCTTGCCTCTTTGGAGATGCTGCTGCCGAAGGTAATGACGATGAACGCAACTTCAAGTCCCTCGAGCAGGACGGCCTTGTAGGAAAGGGCGACACCAAAAGGGTGGATGCGCGGGGCGACAGTTTCTCCACGCGCGCGAATTTCTGCCATCTTCTCTTCAAAGATAGCCTCTTCATCGTGGATCGCTTTCAGTCCGCTATAGCGCAGGATGGCTTTTTTCATCCATTTCAAACCGAAAAGCACCAGGATAACGCCTACAAAGAGACGGAGGGCGTCGATGGGAACCCATTGAACAATCGCCACACCAAGCGTACCAACGATCAGCGCCAGTGTGGCAACTGCCGCTAATGCTCCAACGAGTGAACTGCGCCAGTTAATGGTGACGCCAACCACCAGGACAATTGTGAAGGCTTCGACAAATTCGACTGCCAAGGCGAGGAATGCTGCCAACGCGATAGCCCACAAGTCAGGCAAGGTAACTGGCGCGGTTGCGCTTCCAGCCGAGGCAAGGAATGCTGCCGACGCGATAGCCCACTGCATGCAACAAACTCCTTTATGCTCTAGAGTATCCTAAGGTTAAGCACTGAGATATAGGGACGTAAATAGGAGCGTATAGATACTCTCTGTTTTATTGTAGCATATGGTTGCTTGCTGTCGGTGCGGTATGCAGATCGACCACTACGCTTTATATGCGATCAGTTGCAGCCAGTTGCGTGGTGTCTCTGTAATACCCAGTTCCTGTCCTGCCTGGTAGACGGCGGCTTCTAATGCTGCCGCGCCCAGGGGTAACGGCACTCCTGGCAGTGCGCCTTCGATGAAGAGCCAGTATTGGCCCAGATCTCTCCAGGCATCCATTGAAATACAGCCAACTTCATGGAACGCTTCCACACGAGCGAAGCCGCCTTGCTTGAGCTGGTTGATGTATTCGTCAGCGTTGAGCCACTGCATCGCCATCGCCTTGGCTTCGCGGGACAGGTGAACTTCGGGGTGTTCTTTGCGTAGCCAGCGAACTGCCCGGCTGGTCCAGAGTCGATAAAAGCGCTCGGTACCCTCGACGTAGGTTCCGTCATAAAAGCCGCTATTGCAGGCAAAGATGCCACCGGGCGCCAGGATACTTGCCATGAGCCGGAATGCAGCCAGTTTGTCAGGGAGCAAATGGATGGCATTGCAGAAGAAAGCGGCATCAGCATTCTGGACGATATAAGGAAGGTCCTTGGCCTCACCTTGAATAAATTCGGCTCTGGCTCCCATCACGTCCATCCCCTTTTGCGCCCGGCGCAGCGCTTCCGCGGAGGGATCAACGCCAATTATGCGGGCCTGGCGTTTCTGGCGCTCCACCTCCTGTGCGATCAGGCGCGTCACGGCTCCCGTGCCGCAGGCCATATCGACAATCGTCAACGTGGCGTTAGCCGGGCGCGTTGCCAGTGATTTGAGCGCCTGGTGGACAAGTGAGCGGTTGATTTCCGTATAAAACGGTTGAGCTGCGAATGCTTCGAAAGTAAATTGATTCGTTTCTGTCGTTTCGTTCATAACCATAGGTGCAGTCTCCTTCATGTGAACCAGTGTTTAACATTTAGAGAAAAACCGCACCCAATTTGTTTCATGAATCTGGTTGGTTAGATATGCATGGCCATGCCACCGTCGACACAAAGCACCTGGCCTGTGATGTAGCCCGCTTCCGGCAAACAGAGGAAGTTAATCGCCGCGGCAATTTCTTCAGGTGCGCCAAATCGCCCAAGTGGAGTGACATCGAGCATATACTTTCGCTGCTGCTCTGTCAGTGTCGAGGTGAGCTCAGTAGGAATGAAGCCGGGCGCGATGGCGTTGGCGGTAATATTGCGGCTTGCCATTTCGCGCGCGATGCTGAGGGTGAGGCCGACAATGGCCGCCTTCGATGCGCTATAGTTGGCCTGTCCCGCGCTGCCTAACAGCCCGGAAGGCGAAGAAATATTAACGATGCGTCCCCAGCGCGCTTTCATCATGCCGCGCAGCGCCGCTTTTGTGCAAAGGAAGGCCGAGCGCAAATTCGTTTGTATGACATGCTCAAAATCTGCGAGTGACATTTGTAGAATGAGCTTATCGCGTGTGGTACCTGCGTTGTTTACCAGGACGGTCACAGATCCAAGCGCATTAGTTGCCTCCGTGAAAAGCCTCGTCACCTCTTCCTCCTGGCTTACATCAGCCTGTATTGTGATACAGCGCCTTCCCAAGGCTTCCACACCGGCTTTTGCCTCATCTGCGGCACCGGCATTCCTGCGATAGTTGATGATGATATCAGCGCCAGATTGCGCGAGACGCAGGGCGGTTGCTCGCCCGATGCCCTGACTACTGCCCGTCACTAAAGCGATTTTACCTGCTAATGGCAAGTCCTGTTCTGCCATGTTCTTTCTCTCTCCTTTAGGAGTTACTTTTCACCCCGCCTGCCCCGCTACATTGCTCGTAGTATAACACAAGTTGGACCTTGCTTAGCAGAAAAAGTATTTTGCATGTGTAGGTAATTTTGTGCCTTACTCCACCTCCGCGATGATGTAGACCGAGTCGGCAAATCCCAGAGGCAAGCTAGCAACTCCCACCGCAGTGCGGATGTGCTTTCCAGCC
>VBHV01000191.1:0-6396 GCA_005881995.1 Chloroflexota bacterium
CGCACGCTCAGCCGCCTACAATGCCGCTTACGCCTTAGACCAGCGGCCGGATGAAATTACTGAGGCGGTGAGCATGGCAAAAGCGCTTGTAAGCGATAGTTACCGGCAGGCCGGCTATACCGGGGTTCAGACTCTGGGCGGAATTGGCTTCACCTGGGAACACGACATGCAACTCTATTTCCGGCGTGGCAGCGGAACCTGGAGCCTCTTTGGAGACCCAAACTGGCACAGGGAACGATTGTTGAAATCCATCAAGATTTAGCAAGTTATAATGTCGTGAAGAAGCGTCCAGCGTTCTTGATGTTCTTGTAGTCCTCATTGAGGCCATAACGCATGTTTGGACCAATGATAATGTCGTAGACGCTGAGCAATCCGTCGTACACCACAACTCCCCTGTAGGGCAGCAGTACCGTTTTGACGCCTATTGGCAGCCGTGACTTGGGAAGTAGTTCTTCCAGATCAGTGGTCAGGCCGAGTACCCCAAAGGCACTTGGTGGCGAGGTACTGTGGAGAAAGATGGTGTATTTCTTGAGGTGACGGAGAACTACAAATGTACCGCTGATAGAGCGTGTCCAGGCGTCCACTGTCTTCTGCTCCTCGCCCGTCAGGGTGTCGCCATGAGTAGTCAGGAAGTCCTTTATCAGCGGCCAGGGCTCGTAGATCGCCTCCCGGCAAGCATACTTAACCTGCCATGGCTCGGCAAGGAAATCGGAGAAAGACAGAGCTGGTGAAAGTAGCTCACGTCGCTGCCCCGCATAGTAAAGCAGTCTCATGTAGAGTGTAATGAAATAGTCGGCAGCATCTGCAGAGACACGCATGCTTTCTCCTCCCTCAAGTAAACTCACACCAGTATACATCTGATAGAGGTAGTTTCTCAACGGGTGGCCGTCAAATTTTGCGTGAGAAAGGTCAGGCGATTCTTTTGGGTTGCCTGATCCTCCTTCCCTCCTTCTCGTGGTGGTGAAACAGAGACCTTCAAACTCGTTCCATGTATTCCCCGTTCTCAGTGTTGACGCGGACCAGGTCGCCTGGGGAGATGATGGGTGGGACCAGCACAACCAGACCAGTTTCAAGTCGTGCTGGCCCCTCCATTGTGGCATGCCAGTAGTGACCAGACATCTCGACATCCTTTACGCGCATCACGACCGACGCGGGTAAATCTACTCCAACCGGCTCACTATTGAGCAGGAGCAGGTCGAGTTGCAGATCATCGACGATGTATTTGCTCGCCTTGCCAAGCGTCTCAGCAGGGAGCATAATTTCATCCGGGGTGTCGGGATCCAGGATGCCGGTCTCCACGAAGTGGTAAAGCTCGCCATCCCAGTAGGCGAAGGTCACCGGGAGGCGCTCAATCGGGACCAATTTGAACTTGGGGCCAGCATCCAGGGTTCGTTCAATTATGGCGTGTGTACGCAGGTGCCGCAGTTTCAACCGTACATTCGCCTTGCCACGCCCCTCGGTGACGTGTTCCCAATCCAGGACCGTATAAGGCTCTCCCTCGATTTCGAGCGTGAGACCTTTTTGCATTTCGTGCGACGAAATCATAAAGCACTCCTCTTATGCGATGCATACAATCTCTTAAGCAGTTCTGTTCCCTACAGAACTTCTAAGGTGAATACGTTTGGTGGGGCGAAAGTATGACAGTTTTGCAAAAAATTGACGGGCACCCGGCAAACAGGCACAGTCAATCGCACTACGCGCTCAATAGAAGCGTGAAGCATCTTTCGGGTGCTCATAGCAATTGTAGTATGGTACCAAGCAGCGCTAATGCTCCAACTCCCCAGAACCAGCTACGGCGGTGTGGGTGGAAGAAACCTACGGTAATAAAGAGGAGCAGGGAATCAACCGCGGCTTGTAGCCCGTACCTGGTGCGATATCGAGTAAACCCGGCGCCGGGAATTAAGGAAATAAGTAGCTCAAATACGGCAATCAGGATAATACTGAACATAATTGAGGCGACAGTTGCGTAGATGTGCGCTCTTTGTTCGGTCTTTTGTCTGAGCGATGTCTCCTGCTCCGCTCGTTTTTCTGCTTCCTCCCTGGCATGTTTTTCCCTGGCGGCTAGCTCCAGGGCCTGGTCAACCTGTATTTTTTGTTGCTTCGATTCGCCGGAGCCCTGTCTTCCTACTTGCTTTTTTACCGACGCAAGCTCTTTGGCCTGCTGGCGCAAGAGTTGTTCCGCCTGTTCTGTTTTCTTGTTCGAGCTGCTTCTCTTTGGCGGCCCTTTCGGCTTCCGCGCGTTCAATGAGTTTTTTCAGCACTGCTTTCTCTTCCAGCAGCGCCGCATTTTCGTATACCATTGCCGATTCGACATCTTTTTGGAGTTCTTCGTCATTCTCCACTTTGTGGAGGCGCTCCATCAATAAGCCGTTGGTAAGTAAGCTTGCAGCAGTTTCTTCCGGGATAAATTCATACGAGGTCAGATAGCTAAACAACTGTTGTTGAGCCTGGGAGAGCTTGCTTTCCATCGCTCGAAATTCAGGAAGAGCAAAGGTCGCAGCAAAGGATCGGTCAAAATCCGAATCGGAGGGTACAAAGGGGCGCAGTACCTGCATGAAGTGGTCTGGAAGCACGACACAGGCCCGGCGGCCCTGTATTCGACTCATTTCCCAGTCGAACCTGTATAAAGACATATCTAATGTCACCAGGAGTGCTCCCGCTTCTAACGAGGATTTCGCCTTCGAGCGCAATTGATGCACTGCTTCCAGTAACGTGATATCGTGTTTCAGCGACTCTTCACCTTTAAACTTGCCCCTGACTTCCAGGAATCTCCTATATTCTTGCAGGAGCGGGGTGTGCTCACTCCTGCGTTGTGCCTGCATTCTATGAATTAAGATGTTTTTGTCTGTGAGAAAGACATCAAAGTGTTCGTAGGGTTTGAGAAACGTATCGACATCAATTCCCGTTCTGGCGTTTAGTTCATGGAACACCAGTTCAATACTTGTGGGTATTGAGCGAGACTGGCCCGAACGAAGTATTGCTCCGTAGTGATCAATCGTTGAGCGCATTTCTTGCCTGGTTACCTGGTGATAGCGCAATTTGAAAGGAAACTTGTGCCTCTGAACAATGCGTAGCAACTCGTACGATGCCTCTTTTTGAGGTCCGGTTCCATAGAAGTTGCAAATCTGAAAGAGGAAATTCGTGTCGAAGAAGAGCGTCAGCTGGCTCAGTTTTTTGTGAAAATGCCGGGCCACCTCTGGTTCAACCGTCAAGGAGAAGTAGGTAAATACGCCATCGCCCAGTTGTGTGATATACTTCGCCCGTTCAGCGTGCTCTCCGATGGTGGCAAGAAAGCTGGAAATAGCGTCATACGCGGTTGCTCGCTGCTCTGGAAGGAACAAACCTTTGAGTGCGTCATTGAGAAGAGAGGAAAGATTCTCTACCTGTTCAGGAGGAGTAAAAATCGAAGGGTCCAGAAGCGCGATCGCCTGTATGCCGTGATTGCGAAAAACGCTGGCCAGGTGTCCTTGCAGCGCTTTCCAGGCCTGGTCGGTTTCCAAAATGGGAAACCTGTTTGAAATCTCTTCCAGCCATTCTTGTCTCACCCGCTCTTCGAGCGCCTTTACCTCACGGATACGCGTTTGCAGTTGTGTGCGATCGCTGTCGGGGACCGTGAAATAGGTATCTGTGGGCTGTAGAATGCGCCCTTGTGCGATCAACCGATTTAAGCCTGCCTGCACTTGCTGTTCTGAAAATTGCAGGTCGAAAAGAGCCATTGCCTCCATTATCTGAGAGGCGCTCTCGAACTTTTCGTCTGGCAGAATGACAAGGCAGAGCTGAATTAATTGCCTGAGCGTTTCGTCGGCATCCTGCGTTTTTGTTATGGCCGCGAAATTACACATTTGTTCGAAGGTCAGGCTGAAATTATGAGATCTGGTTAACGCGTTCATGTGTACCCTCCAAAAACTTGTTCGTGTCTTTTCCTTAAAGCTCGCACTACGATAACGGCAGTTACAAAACAGTTGGAAGGTGATGAAAGAGAAGTGGGTGATTCTATTATATGTTATTGTAAACTAATCAGGAAACATGCACATGCTGGTTGTTCGCTTTTTCTTAAGTGTAACAGTCCTTTGGTGGCAAAACAATAAAGTAGATAACAATAAGTTCATGAATTAACTCATATTTCGCTGAAAAGCGAAAAAATTTTCCCACACACGTTGGATAGACGATCTCATCGGTCAAAATTGTCGTATTAGCGCATAGAAGACAATTTGACTGCCCTGGCGCTTGTGAGAGGAATGCTTGACATATCGCAAGGGAAGTTGCTATGATGGTGACGGTTAAAATACCCTGCGCCCGTAGCTCAGTGGATAGAGCAACTGACTTCTAATCTGAACAAGGGATACCTCTAATGCTACAGTGACACTAAAAAAAGGAGATGGCACCAGAGGCTCATTGTCGCTCTGCAAGCTTTTGTCGAAGACTGAGCCTCTGGTGCCAATGGGATGCTCATCTTTGGCAGCTAGCGGAGCTAAGAGGCGCAAGCAGCCTCCTTTCCTGAATTGTGATATTACACTATCCCTTAGTATTGACGTAGATGCCCTCATTGTGAAGGTTAAAGGAGTGAAGAAATGGTTAAGAAATGGTTAAGAACTGAAGTTGTTCCAAAAGTCTAGTTGAAACCATAATCAAGTTGGGAACTTTATAGCAGAAGTGAACGTCCTATTAATGAATGTGTTCTTATCTTACTGTGCAAGTTGAGCGGAATGTGAACTGATGAGCAGAAAGAGAGAAGATATGCCTTTACGTGATATTTTTCGGCGGCGATGCTGGCTCATGCTCGCTGTACTCATGCTCATCGGGGCACTGGCCGCCTGCGGAACGAATACGTCGAATGTGCCTTCAGCAGGTTCGTCGCAGCAACACACATCTCCAGGATCAACGCCAACCACGACCGGCGGTTCGGGCATAGAGACGGGTTGTCCGAGCAAGGCCAGCGTGACCACACCCCCGCCCGATGTATTGGTGAAGCCCTCCACAGGCGCTCAGCCGTACACAGCACATATTGGGAATGTCATTGAGGTCGATTTGCCATTAGGCGTTGTGTGGACCGGACCGATTAGCCCGACAGGAGGTTTGCATTTGCAGATGCCCGCCGGTTATGCTAGTGGTACGGTGTGTATCTGGCGTTTCGTTGCCCAGAGTGCAGGCACATCGCAGCTTGCTTTCACCGGACATGCTATGTGTAAGCAGAATGTTCCTTGCTTGCTGTCCGAAATTTACGAAGCTTTCACAGTCATAACCCGGTAACATGCCGGGTTGGCAGACGGGGGTTTCTTCTTTTTATAAAATACAACCGGCTCACTTAACTTGAAAATGAGCCTCTTTCCACTTGCAAAAAACGGCAATTTCATGTATGATTGTCGTGTATTCTCATGCGTGCCAATCCATAGGCATGGGAAGCTTTCCGACCCGATTTTTCTGATGAAATTGTGCCGCATTCAAAAGGGCGTTTTTCACTCGTATCGTATGCTAAAAGACAACGAAAGTGAGATCAGTGTATGCCCTACTCTCCACGTTCGATGCGAAGTATCGTTCTCTTGCTGGTTGCCGTCGTTACCATCGTCAGTGGCTTGATGGTAGGATACCCGGCTTCCGCCCATGCTGCCAGCACCTCTGCTACTTCTTCTACTCATTTTGACTGCGAAACATCAACGATCCTCTGTCCTGAGTTAAGGAATTCCCAATCGGCTTTCGGCTATTATGTTGGACATGACGAGCCTGCCACGCTCTTCTATTCCAACCAGCCTGGCGCGGGTAATCACATGCGCTATCAACTTACGCTGCCGACCGATCCCTCGGCGGCAAATCCGCTGACACCTGGCAAATCCTACAACTTCGAGCTATTTAACACGTTCTGGTTCGGCATGGCACTCTGCGCAACCGAGTCATTTCCCGAGCAGGTGAAAACCTGCACACCCGACAGCGACAAGAATATCGTCGACCCGAACATCAGCGCCAGCCACCCCGGCATGGCCTTTATGGAGATGCAATTCTATCCTCCGGGCTACGTGTCCCCCTGGCCGAATGCCACCGGTTCTTGCGACGCGACGAAGTGGTGTGCAGCCATGATCATCTTCAGCGTTGGCCAGGACCCGGTAGCGGGTACGCAGTTGAATCCGACCTGTGTGGGCAAGGTCGGTGTTGAGTACGCCAACTTCGCGTTCATCACGAAGAGCGGTCATTCGCAGGGACCTGCCAGTCCGCTCCTGCAGACGAATGCCTCCAACACTCCCGACCCGGCGCAGGACCTTTTCATGAATTCCGGCGATCACCTGGCGGTGACCTTGCACGATACCCGGCATGGGCTGCGCGTCGAAATTGCCGACTCGACCACGGGCCAGAGCGGGTCGATGACAGCCAGCGCTGCCAACGGCTTCGGCCAGGTAAAGTACG
>VBHV01000191.1:6449-12532 GCA_005881995.1 Chloroflexota bacterium
ATGTGATGTTCTCCGGCGAGATCGGCCACTTCGACTACTGCATAGGCTCCAACCCGATCACCCCGAACGGTATCTGCCCTTCAGGAAATAACGAGGCCATTGGCGCCAGCAGCGAACCGAGCGATGCAGACGATATGACAAAGACACCCGGCGGAGGCGGTTGCTACCCGGCTTCTTCCTCGACCCTGGTGCAGGTGCCGGGCTGTATCGGCCCGATCTTCCAAAACTCGGGCTTTGATGGCGGCTCATACCTGCCGATCTGGCCAGACGGCACGCGGATGCATCCAAAACCGGTAGAGTTTAGCAGCCCGCTGACGGGAAGCGGCTATGACGTCCAGTATTCGCGTGTGGCATTCGAGACGACCACGCCGCTCAATGAGGCCCAAATCTTTGGCACGTGCAATATCGTGAGCGGGGCGGGTTGTACGATTATTCCGCCAACGGACGACCAGACCAAGAACCCGCCCGGTTTCGTGCCTGCTGCATTCTATCCATTCTACAGTAACCGCAACGTAGGTGGTCAGTGTGTCTGGCAGTTGGGTAATCATATTCAGGGAAACACCAATGACTTTGGCGGGAATCCCCAATATGGAACGGTCTTCCCGGAGCCTGAGACAATTACAGGCGGAGGAGTAGTCAATGTCTTCATTGCTTTCCGGCAGATTCTCTCCACGAATCCTTGCCGGGCATAATCGATAGAGATTACTCTTCTACATTATAGAAGAACAGAGGCAGCCTCTCTTAAAGAGAGGCTGCTTTGCTTATGTGCACATGCGGGTCAGGATAACAGCTTTTCAATCAAATTGAAGAATTCCTCCAGCTCAAAGGGCTTCCTCAAACCAATGATGTTACGGCTTTTCAAGTCTCTCAAAGGCAAGCGGGCGCTTATCATGATGGTAGGGATGGATTTGAGATGATCTAGACCTTGCAGCCGATCATAGAGCTCAATGCCGTTCATGTAAGGGAGTTGATAATCGAGGATGAGCAAGCCCGGCTCGATCTCAGGGATCGCTCTCAACGCTTCAAGGCTGTCTGTGACAAGGAACGCTCGATGTGAGGTTTCCTGGGCGATGGCTTGAACAAGGAATGAACCGATACCAGCGTCGTCCTCTACAACAAGAATAGTTTTCATGTTCATGCCAACTTCTTCTGTTCCTGGTAGTATTCCTGCTTGTATCACTACGTGTGTCCTTGCTTACTGGCCGCACTTTTGGTCATCAACGAAGTACGAGATGGTGACAGGCATGGCCTTATTGCTCGGGTTATTATTTATGCAAGTACGCCCTACTAGGTGTAACGTTTGAGAAGAAAAAGAGTTTCAGCCTGAAACTCACGCACACCCTCAAAGAAACTCTGTTTATATGCATGGGATGGTTCAGCAAGAAATAACATGCTATTGCTCCTTTTTCTCGTGTTGTGGCATATTTCTGTCTCCAATTATAGCCGATGGCTCATGATCTGTACTTTTCTCGTTACTCTTATGAAAGTTTCTTTTTCTTGTCTGGTCACTTGACAAAACTTGTTAGATGATGTATTTTTACATTAACCCGGACATGGGTAAGCGAAAGGATTTGTGCTATGAAACGAAAACCAAGAATGTCTGCTAAGCATACGGGTGAAAACGCTGCGAGCTTGCCCAAATACACCATTGGTGTTGTGTCCCAACTATTAGGATTGCCACCACAGGTATTGCGGCGGTATGAAGAAGCCGGTTTGCTGGAACCCGCGCGCCAATCAGGGAAGAATCGCCTCTATTCGGACCAGGATGTGGCGATGCTCGAAGAGATTGCCCAATTGTCTGAGCAGGGAGTGAATGCTGCAGGCATTCGGCATATCATACAGATTCGGCAGGAAGTGCTTATTCTGCAACAAGAGGTGAAGGAAGTGCGCGCCACCTTGCTGCGTGTGGAAGAAGAACACCGGATATTCCAACTGACTTTCCAGCAGTCCGACAAGAAGAAATTGGAATAGATTCGCTTACCTGGTTGTTATTATGATCAGAATATGTTAGGTTAACTAACAAAAAACGTAAAATGTATCGACAGGCTATTCTGGTAAAGGGTGTGGAGGGTGGAAGGAAGAAGAGGAATAGCGGGAATACCTGACATACATGAAAAGGAGACTATAGTATGGCCAAAGTAATTGGCATCGACCTGGGAACAACCAACTCCGTGGTAGCGGTGATTGAAGCTGGCGAACCTACCGTACTGGAGAACAGCGAGGGTTCACGCCTGACCCCTTCGATTGTCGCTGTGACCAAAGGCGGCGAGCGTTTAGTCGGCCAGATTGCCAAACGCCAGGCGGTTACGAACCCCGAAAACACCGTTTACTCAATCAAACGCCTGATGGGTCGCAAATTTGATGACCCAGAAGTGCAGCGCACCATGAAGAGTGTGCCGTATAAAATCACACGCGCCTCCAATGGTGATGCGCGCGTGGTTCTTGGAGGTCGTGAATACAGTCCGCCCGAAGTCTCGGCGATGATCCTGCAAAAGCTCAAGACCGACGCGGAAGCCAAACTGGGCGAGAAGATTACGCAGGCAGTCATTACTGTTCCTGCCTACTTTAACGATGCCCAGCGCCAGGCAACCAAGGACGCCGGGAAGATCGCCGGATTGGAAGTACTGCGTATCATCAACGAGCCGACGGCCGCTTCGCTGGCCTATGGCCTGGACAAGAAAAAGGATGAGACGATCGCCGTCTATGACCTGGGCGGTGGTACCTTTGACATCTCCATCCTGCAGCTCGGTGAAGGCGTCTTTGAAGTAAAAGCTACCAATGGTGATACACACCTGGGCGGCGATGACTTCGACCAGCGCATTATCGACTGGCTCGCCGATGAATTCCGCAAGGAGCAGGGCATAGATCTGCGCAAAGATCGCATGGCGTTACAGCGCTTGAAGGAAGGCGCAGAGCGAGCGAAAATCGAGCTTTCCTCATCCATGCAGACGGAAATCAATCTGCCTTTCATCACTGCTGATGCCAGCGGCCCGAAACACCTGGTTCTCACGCTGACGCGGGCGAAGTTGGAGCAGCTGGTCGCTGACCTGATCGAGCGCACCCGTGGCCCGGTCATGAAGGCGCTCGAGGACGCAGGTATTCGCCCAAGCGAGGTGAACGAAGTCGTACTGGTTGGCGGACAGACACGCATGCCTGCTGTGATTGACATGGTACGCAAGGCTTTTAACAAAGAGCCACACAAGGGCGTCAACCCTGACGAAGTGGTGGCCATCGGTGCGGCCATCCAGGCGGGCGTGTTGAAAGGCGAGGTCAAAGATGTGCTCTTGCTCGACGTGACGCCGCTTTCGCTGGGTGTCGAGACCCTGGGTGGTGTGATGACGAAACTGATCGAGCGCAACACGACCATTCCGTCGCGTAAGAGCGAGATCTTTAGCACGGCTGAAGATAATCAGCCGGCCGTAGAGGTGCACGTGCTGCAAGGCGAGCGTGAACTGGCGCGCGACAATAAGAGCCTCGGCCACTTCCGTCTAGAAGGAATCGCCCCGGGGCCGCGAGGCGTGCCGCAGGTTGAAGTCACCTTCGACATTGACGCCAACGGCATTCTCAATGTCTCGGCCAAAGACCGGGCAACTGGTCGCGAGCAGAAGATCACCATCACGGCTTCTAGCGGCCTCTCCAAAGACGAGATTAATCGCTTGGTGCGCGACGCCGAAATGCACGCGCAGGAGGACCGCCAGCGCAAGGAAGAGATCGAGCTGCGCAACCGTGCCGACAGTTTGGCCTACCAGTCCGAGCGCACACTGCGCGACCTGGGCGACAAAGTTTCACCCAGTGCTCGCAGCGAGGCGGAGGACAGGATCAAGACCGTGCGCGATGCTCTCTCCAGCAACGATATGTCGCGTTTGAACAGCGCAACGAGCGAGCTGGAAAGCACGATGCAGCGCATCAGCCAGGACATCTACAGCCAGGCTGGAGCTTCCAATGGAACGGGTCCACAAGGCCCCACGTCCAGCGATGAGCCTGGAACCGTTGAAGGCGAATATCGCGAAGTGTAAAAGAAGTGTTTGTTTAAATTCTGTATGTATTAAGAAGGCAGGCACGTATGGCAGTTGATTATAAAGACTATTACAAGATACTAGGCGTGGACAAGAAGGCTACCGAGAAAGAGATCCGGCAGGCCTATCGCAAGCTGGCGCGCCAACATCATCCAGATGTCAATCCGGGTAACAAAGATGCTGAAGAGAAATTTAAAGAGATCAACGAAGCCAACGAGGTGCTTTCTGATCCTGAGAAGCGCAAGAAGTACGACGAGATGAGCCAGTACTACCAGCAGTATGGACGATGGCCCGGCGCTGGTGCTGGTACAACCGGACGCGCGGGAACTGGTGGATTTGGCGGTGGACAATACCAGTATTACACTATGGATGAGGAAGATCTGAACGATCTGTTTGGCGGACAATCTCCTTTCTCTGACTTCTTCGAGACCTACTTCGGTTCAGGCTTTTCCGGTGGGCGAACGGGAACAGCAGGAGCGGGCCGCCGTACTCGCCAACGTGCTACCAGGGGACAGGATATCGAGTCCGAGGTAGATGTGACGCTGGCCGAGGCCTATACCGGCGCTTCACGCGTCTTTGAGTTGACAGAGCCGGATGGCGATACCAAACGCATTGAGGTGAAGATTCCTGCCGGAGTGGACGAGGGTTCGCGTATCCGCATCGCTAATCAGGGTGCTCAAGGGACAGCCGGGCGCGGCGATCTCTACCTGCGCGTCCATATCCTGCCAGACCCGCGCTTCACGAGAGAGGGCACAACGCTGCATACAACTGTCGAGGTGCCACTGGCTACTGCCATGCTTGGCGGTGAAGTGAGTGTATCCACCCCTGATGGACGCAGGCTGATGCTGCGTATTCCCGCGGAAACGCCCAACGGCAAATCGTTCCGCCTGCGCGGGCAGGGTATGCCGCAGCTTGGGCAGCCCGACAAGCGCGGCGATTTGTATGCGGATGTGACGGTGATCCTCCCGACCCATTTGAACGAGGAGCAGCGGCGTTTGTTTGAGGCTTTTGCGCGGTCGATTGGGTATGATGGGTAGGCAGCGAGCTAAGAATGGTGATAAGAACAGGGTAAAGCATAGAGGGTAAATAAAGGAAAAGGGCGACCGCGAGGGTCGCCCCTACAATGACTACGGATGTAGCTTCTGGGTCATTCCTCAACCTGTTCTTCTAACACTTGTACGTTGCTTTCTTCTGTCATTGGCTCGACCACCAGGTTGTGTACCTTGTTTGGAATGAAGGGTTGGCCAGGTCTGGCGGTGGCGACAATGGCAATCTGCATTGACTCGATGAGATCGCCCAGGTTTCGCAGCGCTTTCATTACCTCAAAGACATCCTCTGACTTTGCCTGGAGGCGTAGGCGATAATGTTGTCCACCCTGACCAGGGGCTACTGGTTGTGTTGTGGGCAGTGGCAACAGTGGGATAAGCGGTGGTGGCGCAACATGCCTGGAAGCTCCTCCTGTCTGGGTAGGAGTGCCAGAGTATATTTGAGGGCCATCATGAATTGTCGAAGTGTCTGGCGGCGTTGGTGGCTCAATCTTTGCAGGAGCTGGTGGTGCGAGCAATTGTTGCGTGTAGGCTGCCGAAAGCAGAAATGCTCCCTCGCCCATATCGATTTCATGCATTGGGATGTCTTTGCCAAAGTAAACCGAAGTTGCTGCTGGACCACCAAGTACCAGGTTCTCATGATTGTCTTTGTGAGCGTTAGCGACATAGGCGAAGGTGCGATTTTTAACACCTACCATAATGGCCTGGCGTATCACTTTCTCATCCCAGATGTGCGTGAAATTGTAATAGCTAAAGAAGCAAGACACCAGAGCTACTACAGGGTAATATTGTTTTTCGAGTGGCTGCAACTCGTTTAATTGCGTTAGCTTTACCAGTCTACTGGGTTGCACGCTATCCCAGACCACGCGATTGCGCAGGGCTTCTTTAACGCGCGTATGAACCTGGGGAGCCTGGCTGTAGCTCTGTACCTGCAATTTGTCAAATGTGTAGTTCTGCCCCATCTGCTCGCTATTCTGCGGAGTGTAGACGTATGCATAAAGCAGTGAGATACCGCCTTTGA
>VBHV01000192.1 GCA_005881995.1 Chloroflexota bacterium
AAGATCAGAAAACTCCCCTGGTGGAGCATGTCGCCCAACCAGGCGTCGGTCATATACAAGAGCCTGCGCAAAACGCCATTTCACAGAGTACCTCGGACGAAAATCCCCAACCGGAAGAGGGGGCGAAAGCCACATCTCCGGTTATTATCTGGACACCGCGCTTCATTCTCATCTTCGGATTAACGCTTGTGCTTGGCCTGAGCCTGGCGAGTATTCTGACGCAGGGATGGTTAAATAAATATTATACGGGGCAGTGGATATTCCTGACATACGTTGTATTGATCGGTCTCTGCTGGTTAACGCTCGCCATTGTCGCTCGCTCCCGCTGGATACGTACCGGCGCGCTCTTTGGCCTCATCTGGACTATGTTTATGCTCACGAACATTCTAATCCAGGTCATACTCGTCAATCCAACACAGCAGATACTGGCTCACGTAAACGTTGTTACCTGTCTCGCTCTGCTAGGTTGCTACATCTGTCTCAGCATCGATCGCGTACCGGTAAGCCGCTGGGACGCCTGGTTCCTTGGCCTGACCCCGCTCATAGGCATCGCGGCGGTTGCTCTCGAATACATCCTGGTGGGAGACTATTCCCTGTTTGGGCTTGAGAATAACATTGCCACCGTCGCCCTTGTCCTGTGCCTGTTGGTTTGGGGGATACGTCCCTCGTGCTGGAAGGCAGCGCCTGCTCCTACCCTCCTTTTTGGCAGTGTGCCTGTTATTCTTTTGATCCTCAACGCGGCGAATGTCGGCTTTAACGCTTTTAACTTTTTCCTATCACGGGTCGTACTCGATGGGCATATCAATTTGCTCACGAGGGAACAAGACTTCTTCTATTCACAGGTGACGCTGCTTTGTTTGCTTCTGGGAGCTATGCGACTAATTAAAGTGTCTTCCGCGCATTTGGTGAAGGATAAGCTTGTTTCTTCACCCCGTCCTGTTTGACTTTACTCCCTTTCTCTGCTATTATACTTTTCGGATGCATTTGGTGAGGTTTCCTGTAATACCAGAGAAAAAGTGATGCTCGAATCATCTTCCTGGCGTGAACTGCTAGGCCAGATCATTAGCAATCCGACAGAGCGAGATCGCCTGGCCGGCGAGATCGGAGTGCGTTCTATCACCCTGACACGCTGGGTTAATGGTGAGTCAATGCCACGCCCCCAGAACATTCGCCAGTTGCTGCATGCTTTACCTCAGCAGTTCCGCACTCTATTCCTCGAGCTTTGGGATGGCGAACAACCTGGTTTTTCCGCCTCGCTGTCTGATAGCTCTACATCTGAACTTGCGTACGACTTCATCATGCAGGTGCTTGATGCTCGCGCCACGACGCCAGATACACTGCGTTTCTGGACGATCAGTCGTCTCGTACTCCAACATGCACTTCGGCAACTTGACCCTGAACGAATAGGCATGGCGATTACGGTCGTGCGCTGTATGCCTCCCTCTCGTGAGAGGAAAATCCGTAGTCTGCGTGAAGGGATGGGGATGGGAACACCGCCCTGGGAGGGGGACCTGGAGCACAGCGCTATGTTCCTCGGTGCTGAATCACTCGCGGGACACGTTGTAATGGCTGGTCGCATGGAGGCAATCCAGGATCTCAACGAGGCTACATTGCTCCCTGCCTACCAGATGGAGCACGAAGTCAGCGCCATGGCCTCTCCCATTCTGTATGCCAATCGCATTGGAGGTTGTCTTCTCTTTTCTAGCACGCAGCGTGATTATTTTCTCTCGCAGACCCGGCAAGCGCTCGTCCTGGGCTATACGCGCTTTATTGCACTGGCCTTCGAGCGAGAGGAATATTATCAACCGAACCTCATTGATCTAGGGTTAATGCCCTCCCTTGAGGTACAGCAAAAATCTCTCGCCGGATTTCAGCAACGCGTTCATACCATCATGCGGGAGTCGTACGACACTCAGCATTCGCTCGCGTATCCAGAGGCGGAACAGCTGGCTTGGCAACAGATCGAAGAGGAGCTGCTTGCCATGTCGCTCAACGCCCTCAGAGACAACTAGGACATACAAAGGAGCTTCTTTATGGCAACATCTGATCCCTCCCAGAGTGAAAACACCTATATCCTGGGTGATAGTAGCGCAGAGATGGTACGTCTGATCGAGCAAGATCGCCACTTCACCAGGGCTATGGGCGGACTTTTACCAGAGCAAACCGATCTGTCGAGAATTCACAGGGTTCTTGACGTCGGTTGTGGGCCTGGAGGTTGGGCGCTCGAACTGGCGCAGGCCTATCCCCAAATGCAGGTGGTCGGGATCGATATCAGTGCTCGCATGATCGATTATGCCAATGCTCAGGCACGTGCCAGCGGGCTGGACAATGCCAGTTTCCTGGCGAAGAATGCACTCGATCCGTTCGACTTTCCCGAAGGCTCCTTTGACCTGGTCAACGCCCGCTTCATCGAGGGCTTCATCCCCACGGTCGCATGGCCAGCCATCCTCCAGGAGTTTGTGCGGATCACACGGCCCGGCGGCATCATCCGGCTCACCGACTGCGAGTGGGGAATGACAAACAGTTTCGCCTATCAGAAACTACTGGGAATCAGCATCCATGCCATGCAGGTTGCTGGATTGAGCCATTCTCCTGATGGGCGAAATTATGCCATTACACCGCTGTTGAGCCGTTTCCTGAGCGAGGCGGGTTGCGTGAACATCAAAGAACGAGCCCATTCCATGGATTTCTCGGCGGGTACGGAAGCGCATTTAGGGAGTTTTCAAGATTTTTCGATCGGCTTTCAATTGATGCAGCCGTTCCAGGTGAACACGGGAGTCACGACCCAGCAAGAGGTCGAGCAACTGCATCGACAGCTTACGGTGGAAATGCTCGACAGCGATTTCCGCGGAATCATGTACTTTCTGACAGCGTGGGGCGAAAAACCACAAGCGACCTAGAAGGACAGGACATTTGGACGGAGAACAGGTCGTCAAGCAGCACGAAATGTCCTCATGGATGAACTCAAACGCGGCCTGCAGCTACATGAATAGACCGACGAATGCAGAAGAAGGGGTTTCTACCGATGACAACACCATCTGACTCTCATCAAAGCGCAAACACACGCGTGGGTGCGGGAAATAGTCCTGGCATGACGCGCCTGCTCAATCTTGATCTCCCTGCGATCAAGGAGACAGGCCAGGTGTTTCCAGAGCGGGCCGATCTCTCCACCATCCACGATGTGCTCGACATTGCCTGTGGCTCTGGAGCGTGGGTCATCACAACGGCACAGGTGTACCCCCATATGCAGGTCGTGGGAATAGACAGTAGTGACCAGCTGATCGACAAAGCTCAAGCGCAGGCAACGGGGGCGAACAACGCACGTTTCAAACATATGCATCCTCTCCAACCACTTGACTTTCCTGATGACTCCTTTGACCTGGTGAATGTGCGCTTCGTGGCGAACTTTGTGCCCAGGGAAGCCTGGCCAGCGCTCCTGGGCGAGTGCTTGCGGATCACCAGACGCGGTGGCACCGTGAGGCTGACCGAGAGCGATCTGCCTATCTCCAATAGCCGCGCATTTGAGCAGTTCACCGGCATGATCGCACGCGCGCTCTTCTTGACCCAGCAAAGTTTCTCTCCCGATGGAGTCAGCCTTGGCATCACCCCCCTGCTGAGCCAGCTTTTGCAGCAGGCCGGGTTTGTAGATATTCAGCAAGCGACCCGTGCCGTCAATTTTTCGACCGGCATGGATGCCCATGCAGAAGTCTCCGAGGACCTCGCGCATACCTACCGGCTCGCGCAACCATTCCTGGTGACGACAGGGGTGACGACCCAGGAAGAGGT
>VBHV01000193.1 GCA_005881995.1 Chloroflexota bacterium
GATCACAGCCTGGTGAAGCGGATGCCGCTAGAAGAAGGTCCCCTGGAAGAGCATCCAGAGTCGCGCTTTCATTTCTTAGAGACGATTCGCGAATATGCGCTGGGACAGTTGGAGGCAAATGGAGAGCGTGAAGACGTGCAGCGACAGCACGCTACCTATTACCTGGCGCTCGCGGAACGCATTGAACCAAACCTAACGGGCCGCGAGCAGTCTGGAGCAGTGTCGGTGCTGGCCCGCGAACAGGACAATCTACGAACGGCCTTAGCGTGGACTATTGAACACGATGAAGCCGACATAGTCCAGCGGATGTGCGGCGCTCTCGGATTGTTTTGGGAAGCAAGCACCCAATTTCAGGAGGCCCATCACTGGATCGATGCAGCCCTCAAGATGGCACAAGAGACGAAACTCCCGGTTCGCGCCAAATTGCTGATGGCGGCATCGCGCCTCGCTCTGTGGGAGATCGCTTGCGAACGTTCACGAGAACTGGCCCAGGAAGCTCTGACGCTCTATGAAGCCGTTGAAGACGTTGTTGGGAAAACCCAGGCCAATTTTCAAATTGGCGATACCTGGCATATGCAAGGCGAATATGTGCTGGCAACCAGGTACCTTGAAGAGAGCTTGCACCTCCTCTATGAGCAAGAAGATTGGCGCGGCTATGCCTTTACATTGAGCAGGTTAGGGGCGATGGCGACACTCCAGGGCGACTTTCCGCAGGCGCGAACATGGCTGAGCAAAGCGGTGACGCTTCAGCGCGAGTATAGTGAACCGGGCTCGCTCAATGTCACGCTTGTCTACCTGGGCGTGCTGGCTCTTACCCAGGGCGATCTGATACAGAGCATCGCCTACCTGCGCGAGGGGTTACTCCTGGCGCAACAAACAGGCAATCGCTATATGCTTGCCATCGATTTAATCACGTTTGGCTGCTTGTTAGGAACAATCCGAGGGCCATTCTATGCAGCACGCGTGTGCAGTGGCGCAGAAGCGCTCTTTGAGAGCCTGAATACTGCGCTGCCAGCAGCATACCGCCCACTGTATGATGCTTACCTTGGCAGCATTAAGTCACAGATCGACGATACAACATGGGCAACATGGTGGGCAGAAGGCAAAGTCCTCTCCCAGGAGGAGATGAGCACGCTTTGTCTGAGCACGCCAGCCGATCAACCACTTCTCTAGGAGAAGGTTTCTTCGGAAAGAGGCCACACGGCTGGAGTTGCTCAGATACGCATCCCTGTCAGGGGGTGAGAGTGTCACTTCCATCCCACCGCGTCAATATACACGTTCCCACTAACGGGGGTTGCGCTGTTTGTATTAAACTGCACACCCAGCTGGCGCAATTGACCGGTCACTCCAGCGGGAAGGGTGAACGTCAGGCGATTCCAGGTTCCGGATTGAAAGGTGATCATCGCGTCTGGGTCAAACCAGTGATACAGGCTATCCATCACGAATACTTTCGCTTCGATATGGGGTGAATTCGCAGGCAGGTAGATGTACATCGTCACAGTTTGTCCTGCCTGCGGGTATGTTGAGAGATTTGAATGCCCCACCGACACGAAAGGAAAATCTCCATCGCCCATATTAGTCAGGGTCACCTGCAAGGAATGCTTATCCCCCATGCCAACCGTCGCACTGTTTTGCACATTTGAAACCTCACCGCGTCCGCTCCATCCATCAATGCTGCCGTCTTCAAAGGTGAAAGACGAATACTGGTTGGGAGAAACCGTCGGGGTGGGATTGTGGTTACCATTACCGTTGCCATTGCCGGTAGGATATGTGGGTTGCGGTTGTCCCGGCGCCGTCGTTGGGACCGGCGTGGGTGGTTGTCCTCCGACGATCATGGATTGATACTGGCCGAGGAAGGCTGTTCCCTGCGCCGTGGCAGAGCTGCTGGATGAGATCATTGGAATGGCGGTATTCGTAACCGAGTATTGCATCGAAGCGAAGATGCCGTTCGCTGCCAGCGTTTGCAGCGCGTTCGCCGTCCAGGTTGACATGAATGCGCTGTCATTGTTCTTGCCGTCATTGGGCACAGCATTGGGGGCGTAGTTCCACTCGGTAATCATAATGGGCAGCGCGGTGCCGATTGTGGACTGCATCGCTGAGCGCGCATCGCTGATATGGTTGGTCCAGTTCGCAATGTGCGAGATACAGATACTGCTCGCCCATGAATCATCACAGGTATACTCGTGCCAGCTTACCTGGTTCGGATGCGGGTTGGCGTTCTGTAAAAAGGTGGTGAGATAGGTGCGATCATACTGAAAATTGACCGGGCCAACAAATTGACCCTGCGGCGCGAGGCGTTTCAGTTGTGGTACCACTGCATTCCACGAAGCCGTGTAGCCATTTACATCAACTCCCAGTAGGTCCTCTTCATTACCGTATTCATAGTAGACCACACCGTTCCCGAAAATACGGTTCATATCGTTGATGACCAGCGAATCATCGGCCAACACATTTGAGTCTACCGCCCCGCGCAAAACGACCAGTGGCACCGCGCCAAGCGATTTGATGACCTGGGCCGCCTGGATTTCCGTCCCCTCAGACAAACTTGAACGCACGGGCATGCGTATCATGCGCACATGCATTTGTTGGAGCAGGCCACGTGTCGTTGAGGATGTTAATATCTGGTCGTTGCTGTCGAATAATCCCATATTCGTGCCAAACAAGAGCGGCGAGACAGGGGGCGCAAGTTGTACCGATCCCTTATTGTTTTGTGATGGCACGCCGCCAAAAACGCCGCTTGCTAACCTCCACGTAGTCAGACCCAGAAGAATGATGACAATACCCAGTGTCACAATGCCTTTGATGCTGCCAAGTTTCCCCAGTTTTCCTGGTATCTTTGCCATACCCTAGAAACTCCTTTACTGCCCATTTTGTCAACGCCATGTGGAAGTGTAGTACCTGGAACCTTCATCCTGGGTAGGATGCATGGTAGTTTCCTTGAAAGCCATCCTGCCAACGCACTGCTTGCTAGCTACGCTCAGGCAGGATGCATGGTAGTTTCCTTGAAAGCCATCCTGCCAACGCACGGCATGCTAGTGCTGCGCACTCAGGCAGGATGCATGGTAGTACTAAAGCGTGATGAGCGGTAGTCATGTAACTCCCCCGTACACAATGACTATCATTGGCACATCTTCATAGATGAAGATGCATCCTATGCTGAATATAGCATCGACTTTTTTGATGGGAGTAGCTCTTGGTGGAAAATGGTACCATTGCGCTATAGATTGGTTAAGAAAACTTAACTTTTGTAAGAAATCTTAACCTTCTCAGCAGGGCTGCTCCTGCCAGAGGGATCAACCATGCCCATAGCCCACCCAGGAATGACCACTGAAATCCCGGAAAGCCTGGTACAAAGGTATGAAGCGGTCCCCAGGTCATGAAGCAATAGAGACTGAGCATGCTAAAGACCAGCAGCCGCGCCATCCAGGGAGCGCGCATTGGCCAGAACTGCCAGGGGTTGGACGCGGTACCTGGATTGTCAACAGGCACCATCTCCTCAGTATCTTTATCGGAAGCTTCGAGGAGCGCGAATAGGCCAAAAAACACGACAATATACCAGGACCAGAACCAGGGGGAGCCAATAGCGCAATACAGCAGCCAGGTCAGTGCCATCCAACGAATGAGCTGGTGCAATGTACCTATGTGATTGGGAGCGCGTAGTGCGCGCCACAGTATAACAAGATAGAGCAGCACAAATATACAACGCTCCGCGGGTGAGCCGAGGGGTGCGCCGAGTACAAATCCGAATAGAGCTGCCATACTATTGTAGAAATGCGCCAGAAAATCGGCAGGTGTATTGATGGTTCGGTACGTCGCCGGATTCACTTGAAATACATTGAAAATAGCTCCGTCCTGCCAGAAAGGAAGGTAGCATAGGACAATTACTCCCGCGTAGGTAGCCACCGTTGTCAGCGCTCGTTTGATGTGCCTGCCCGTTGAACTCTGCATCCATATATAGAGCGCCAGCCCAGGAAACAGCAGCACGGCATTGATCTTCACGCAGGTCGCCAGCGCGAGTAGAACAGCCGCAGCTACCGGTGTATGCAAATCCGCTGGAATACGCTCGATTAGCTTTTTCACGGGCAGAGCTACCAGAGTCTGCCCGGTCTTCTCGCATACCAGCACCCAGATTACCAGCAGGACAAAGACTAATAAGACCGCATCATTATGCGCATTCACACTGGCTTCAAATAATAACAGAGGATTCCAGGCAAACGCCAACGTTGCCTCCAGGCGTTTGCGGTATGCAGATGCGGAATCATGCCCGCCCAGGTGCTGCATCTTACCAGTTATTGACCATACCAGCCAGGTAGATAGAAGGTGCATGGCAAAACCCAGCACGCGCAACGCAATGACCATCGGCAGAATGTAGGTATTCCCAAAGAGCGAAATCACCCATTGCAAAAAACTGGCAATAATGGCCCAGGTAGGGCCATAGGCCGAGGGTTGATCTACCCAGAGAACGTACTTGTATATGACATCGCTGTGTATGGCGGTAGGGATCGTCGTGAGGGGATTCAGGTGATATAGTACACCAATACGGGCATACGCGATGTAGGAGTACAGGTCAGGTGATGTCACAGCCGGAATCAGCATGTACAGGATGCCGAGCGCTACTGTTGAACACCATAGGAAACGCCAGGAGATGTATTGAGGTAAACGACGGACTGCAACCAGGTAAACCACAAAAACGATAAGGAAAGCATAGAGCAGTAGAGGCAACTTTGCCCAGCTTTGCAAAACATCCGGCGTGCCCGTTACGTGCATAAAGGGAACTGGCGCAATGATCGACCAGCCTGGAAATAGTAGCAGCGAAGGCCATACGGGCCAGGTTCCCAGTTGTGTCAGCGTCGCCTCGTGAAACCAGAAGTCTCGCAACGGCAGCACCGCATCCAGGAGTAAAATTGCTGTTGCCATCGCGGAAAGCATGGCAACGGGCCATAAAATACTGATCTTGCGCCTGAGACGCTGGTCGTCCTCCACATCAGGAACGTCTTGAGATGCTACAATGTTCCTGAGACGCCTATCGTCATTACGTTCGATTGTTGTTTTCATTAGTTCCTTACAGACTTACCAGGGCAGGGGCAAGCCCAGCTCGTATGAGGTACGAGCTGGGCTTGCCCCTGCCCTGGTAGCAGGAGCTTTCCCGGGCAATTTTGACGCCCACCTGTTGCTTACGGTCCATTGAGAAAATGCATAGTTCTTCTTGAGAGTTTCTTGATTTTTGTCTGCTACAATAGCAATCAACAAGAATCTCATCTGCGAGGTGTTCCAAAGCACTAAGACGAAATAGAATAAAGATAGGTCACGAATAGTTTGAATTAATCGCGCGCTGGAGCCAATAGACATGGATTCGCCTATGTATGAACAACCAACCGAACCTCAAGATTATATAAATTCGATACCCGGTGAGGGACCAGCACCAGGCGTTCCCACCACCCCCTTGCAGGCACCTGGCCTCCTTGCATCCCCGGCTGTTGCGCCATCTCCCGCTCATTCAAATAGCGCGCATGTGCCATCCCGCCGCAGGTTTATGGGGAAATCCATTGGAACTCTTGCCGCTCTCGGCAGCACAGGTGTTGCCGCGGCTATTGGCGGTGTTGCGCTGGAACAATGGATTCAGCATGGCGGATTGAGCAACCTGTTTCACCATGGTTCGATGGCAAATGATGCGCAAATCGGTCACCTGTTGCGCCGCTCGGGCTTTGGAGTCTCACACGATGAATTGGCCCAGTACCGCGGCCTCAGCTTTAACGGCGCGGTAGACCAACTGCTCAACTACCAGCAAGTCTCCGATGACGACATGCGTGGACGCAGCGCCCATTGCTGGAGAAAATGACGCTCTTCTGGCATGGTGTGCTTACCAGCAGTTTCCGCAAGGTCGGCGGCAAAAATGGCTATATGCGCATGATTAACCAGAACAACTTCTTGCGCGACCATGCCTTCGACACCTACGATAATATCCTGCTCGGTATCACCTCTGATCCGGCTATGCTCTTCTACCTCGATCTGACCAAGAGCCGGAAAACTATGCCCAACGAAAACTATGCCCGCGAACTGATGGAGCTGTTTACGCTCGGTCTCGGCCACTATACGCAGCAAGATGTCTATGAAGGCGCCGCCGCCCTCACCGGCTGGCATTTACGTGGCTTGAGTTCATACTACAATCCAAAAGATCACAACGACCTGACCAAAACATACCTTGGACATACAGGCAACCTGAATTATAAGGATGTCATCAACATTCTCACCAACCACCCGGCGGCACCCTGGTTCCTCACCCGCAAACTCTTTACCTTCTTCGTCTATGAAAATCCCTCGACGGATGATCTGAAGCCGCTCGTAGATACCTACGTGCAGAGTGGACACAATATAGGCGCGGTCATGCGTACCCTGCTGCTTTCGCCACAGTTTTCCTCGGCCCAGGCCTATCGCAGCCGTGTTAAATCGCCTGTCGAGTTTACAGTAGGCGCATACCGCGCCTTTGGCGTTAAAGGCGATGGTCAGGGCTTGCCAGCTATCACCACCCTGATGGGACAAACCATATTCGATCCGCCAAACGTAGCCGGCTGGCCCGGCGATAAAGTCAGCTCACTCTGGCTCAATAGCGGCACCTGGTTGACTCGCCTCAATTACCTGGACCTGCTGCTCGTGCGCGGCACACTGGCGAGTAAAGGCTCTACGCCGCCCATTGATCTGCAAACGATAGTGAATAACAACGCGATCGATTCGCCTGACCGTT
The DNA here is from genome assembly GCA_005881995.1 of Chloroflexota bacterium. The sequence goes on from VBHV01000193.1 coordinate 6,743, forward strand.
TCGTCGATTACTTCGCCTCGTTCCTGCTCGATGGCACGCTCGCCAGTGATCGCAGATCGCTGTTGATCGACTACTTCACCACCCGCGACACCAGCAGAGGCGGGCAGCAGATCACCTTGACCAATGGCAAAAGTTATCCGCTGAACCGAGTTCGCGGCACACTCTACCTTATGATGGCATCACCCGAATATCAACTCAATTAAAATGTAGGGGCGTAATTATGGAAATGAACACAATAATGGGGTCTACGAGAATTGGTTCATCTTCTTTCTTTACCGTGCCCATTCCGAAGGAGCATAATCAATGAAACTCTCACGTAGAGCAATGATAAAAGATGGAATGTTAGTAGTATCAGCAGGCATGGTTATGCCCAGCATTTTCAGTCGCGGTGTGGCCTCTGCTATGTCGCAATCGCTCGATGGCTCGCGTATGGCGCAGACCGCCAGCGACCGCACGCTGATTGTCGTGCAAATGGCGGGCGGCAACGATGGCCTGAACACCGTCGTTCCCTACACCGATCCGTTATATATGAAATTGCGCCCCACGCTAGGAATACCACAAACAAAGGTAATACCACTCGATACGCGCCTGGGCTTTCATCCCAACCTGCAACCATTCAAGAAACTCTGGGACGATGGACACCTGGCGATCGTCGAGGGCATTGGCTATCCCAACCAGAGCCTCTCGCACTTCCAGGCGATGGACATCTGGCAAACGCTGGACCTCAGCGGCAATGGCAGTGAAGGATGGCTGGGGAAACTGGTAGCCGGCCTCGTTGACCAGGAGGGACACCCGTTCAAATCGCTCGATGTCGGTGTGCAGACGGCGCAGGCGCTGCAATCCATCACGACACAGATACCCACGCTTTCCAGCGTCAAGAGCTACAGCGTCTTTCCTGATCCAGGCGACCGCGACGGGGGTAACGCGCGCCTGCAGGCCTTGATGAAGCTCTACAACTCCTATCCCAAAACGGCTCCCTACGCCGCCTTGCTCGATACCACAGCACTCAGCGCCCGGGATGGCTCGCGGCAGCTGCACCAGGCAGATACCACCTATCACCCTGCCGTCACGTATCCCAAGGGCCCATTTGCCGACGGCCTCAAAATCCTGGCGGAAGCTATCGTGCAGGGTTTAGGTTTGCGTGTAGGCTACGTTACGCTCGGTGGCTTTGACACACACGCTAATCAATCAGCGACTCATGATGTTTTGATGACAACCCTGGCCAATGGCCTCTCAGCCTTTTACAACGACCTTGCCGCGCATGGCAAAGCCGACAACGTAGTTATCATGACCTGGTCCGAGTTTGGGCGTCGCGTCGAAGAGAACGGCAGCGTGGGAACCGATCATGGCACTGCTGCCCCCTTATTCGTCCTGGGCAATCCAATCAACAAGGGCATTTTCGGTGAGCCACCGAGCCTGAGCAATCTCGACAGCAACGGCAACCTTAAATACACCATCGATTTCCGCTCCATCTACGCCACTG
>VBHV01000194.1 GCA_005881995.1 Chloroflexota bacterium
ATGAACTCCTCTTAGAGCGTGTCTGGGGCGCGGAATATAACCGCGAAGTCGATTTCATCTGGGTCTATATCAGCCGCTTGCGCCGTAAAATCGAAGCCGATCCTCGCCACCCTCGCTATATTTTGACCATCCCAGACGTTGGGTACAAACTGGCGAAGCTTTAGCTACATTCGTTTCGTATGATAACATGTACAATGTATAGTCTCCCTTTCGTCCTGCCGTAGCGCGTACTTTATCCCTCGAAAGGGAGAAATATGAATAGAATTCCTCCTTCCCGCCTGGCGCTTTTCTTTATGTATAGTGCCCTTGTTATTCTGCTGGCAGCATGTTCTTCTGCGCATGCTCCAATTACATCTACACCTGCTACTCTCCCTGCTACTCTCAAAGAAGGGACAATCCTGAACTGGTATCATAGTCATGTTCCTATCTTTGGCGTATCATGGTCGCCCGATGGCAAGCGTATCGTCTCCGGTGATGCAAGTGGCCTGGTACTGGTAAGAGAAGTAGCTACGGGCCGCGTCCTCTTCAAATTGCGAGGCCATACCGGAACAATCTGGGCTGTCGCCTGGTCTCCTGACGGCAGTCGTATCGCCTCCACGTCCTGGGATTCGACCGTACAAGTCTGGGATGCCAGAACGGGCGCGCACCTGCTCACTTATCGTGGTCATATTGGCGAAGTGCTTGCCGTGGCCTGGTCTCCCGATAGCCAGCGCATCGTCTCAGCAGGCAGCGATAGCACCGTTCAGATATGGAATGCCACCACAGGAAAACTCTTAGTCACCTATCGTGGACACGATGAAACCGTCACTGCCGTGGCCTGGTCTCCCGACGGAAAAAACATCGCCTCCGCCAGCTTCGATCAAACCGTCCAGGTCTGGAACGCCGTGACAGCAGTACCATTGCTGATCTATCATGGTCAAGATACACGCGTATGGGCCGTGGCCTGGTCGCCCGATAGTACCCGCGTCGCGTCCGGGTACGAAGATGGCACCATTGAGGTCTGGTACGCCAACACCGGCAGCTTCTTCCAGGTCTATCACCATCAGCAAAAAGGCATCCAGGCTCTTGGCTGGTCTCCCGATGGCATACAGATCGCCTCCGGCTCCTGGGATTCGACCGTGCAAATCTGGAATGCCTCCAACGGCAATACCATCCTCACCTATCGCGGCCATTCCAGTTCAATCGGCACCCTGGCCTGGTCCCCCGAAGGAAAGCGTATCGCCTCCGTTGCCGACGACCTGCAAATATGGCAGGCTGGCATGTAATTACTATTCAGGCCCTTGTAAGGAGTAGTAACTTTTCATCAAAGTCACCGTAATGTCTGGTAGATATGCTCACTCTTAAGAATGTTGGAGAGAGAAGAACAAGCATTGAGAGGTTGACATGCAGCGCGCAGCTACACATACCATTCTTCTTATTGAAGCCGATATATCACTCAGGCGCATGATTGCCCTGGGTTTGCAATATCGCGGCCTGCAAGTCATCGAGACTAGCTCTCCCTCTCATCTTCCTACCCTTACTGACCAATCATTGGACCTGGTTGTACTCGATATCGATGGTGAAGCGGGAAACAATCATGAACTCCTCACGGAAGTGCAGGTGCATCCTATACTTTCCTCCATTCCCATCGTCGCCCTGGCCTGGGAAACTCCGACGCTCGTAAATGTTCAGCGCGATAACCTCTCAGACTTTCTCGGTCATCAGAACTCCCTCGACCACATTACCTGTCTGACCAAGGAAGCCGCCTCTGCCCACAAGCAAGAAGCTTATCTCAGCGCCTATAGCTCGACGCCCACTCCAAGTATCTGCCCTCTGATTACCGCAGTTGGCCTCTTGCTCGTCTTCATTGGTCTGCTGCTCCAGATCATTGTCGCCGCCATTGGAATCCTGATCGTTGTGGCCGCCTTACTCTGGTGGACACTTGGTACAAAAACAGCCAGCAAGCCGCTTGCTATTGAGGCGAGCTGAAGTAAGTATCCCCGGTATAGATAAATTTCTTATAGGCATTCTGCTCAAGGAGGTACCTCATGACACAAATCAGTGTAAAGGCCGCAACCATACTCGATGCACGTCCAGAAGATGTCTACGCAACTATCGCTGATTATCGGCATGGACACCCCAATATTCTCCCAAAAGAGAATTTCTATGATCTCCAGGTCGAGCAGGGAGGCTATGGCGCAGGCACAATCATCCACTTCAAAATGAAAGTACTCGGAGTAGAACAGGCCTTTTATCAGCGTGTCAACGAACCAGAGCCAGGCCGCGTGCTGGTCGAGCAAGATATCGACTCCCCTCAAAACGTCGCCACCACCTTTACCATCACCCCGGTGGAGAATTCACAGAAGTCCCATGTCGAGATCTCCACCACCATGAACGCAAGCCCAGGTTTCAAAGGCCTGGTCGAACGCATTGTTGTCCCTATCATTAATCCCCAGGTGTATCGTAAGGAACTCAAGCAGCTTGAGGCAGTTGCTCAAAAAAGAAGAACACAATAATTGTTTGCACCATATTCGAATCCGATCCACCTGATCCCCGCTGCTCCTTATCAACGATCATCGATTGTGCCTGTCTCCAAAATGCTAGCCAATACGTATACTGTAGGTACGTCAGTAAATTCTGGCGTGCTAGAAGGGAAATAGATGCAAGGTAATACGTTGAATGGCATGCGAGTTGCCATTGTAGTTACGACCGACTTTGAGCAGGTAGAGCTGACCGAGCCAAAGAAAGCCCTTGAGCAGGCGGGAGCTACCACAAAGATTATCTCCCCCAAACCCGGAACAATCCAGGGCATGAATCATGATGTGAAGGCCGACACCTTCAATGTAGATATGACCCTGGACCAGGCTAATCCCGATGATTTCGACGCGGTCATGCTGCCCGGTGGCGCATTGAACGCCGACTCATTAAGGATGGAGCAGAAGGCGCGCGATTTTGTGAAGAGCATGGATGCCAAAGGCAAGCCAATGGCAATCATTTGCCATGCCCCATGGCTGCTCGTTTCATCAAACCTCGTGAGAGGTCGCACCATGACGAGCTACTACACCATCCAGGACGACATCCGCAACGCCGGTGCCAACTGGGTTGACCAGGAAGTCGTCAACGACCGCAACTGGGTTACCAGCCGCAGCCCAAAGGACCTGCCAGCCTTCAATCCCGCCATGGTCAAGCTCTTCGCTACCAGCAAAGTAACACAACGTTCGTAGTAAACCCCCCGTATGTAGTGGCGGGGCTTGTCCCCGCCATGTTGGACATTTTTCCAGGGCGGCCCTCGCGGTCGCCAAAGAGGCATCAACCTAAGAAAAGCCCATCAACATCCGTAGGGGCGGGGGTGGACGATGATGTGGGGGGTTGGGACGCTTGCGTCGCCCGCGTCCTGTTCCTCTCACTGATATCTTGCCGAAACACGACCACCTCCCCACCCCGCGGGCGACCATAAAGGCCCTCCCATCCCCGCATCGTCCACCCTCGCCCCTACGGATCGCCTGGCCTCCTGCTTGACTTCCAGGCTTAGGTTGATGCCTATTGGGTGACCCTCGCGGTCGACCCTGGCAATTCAAATCGTCTTCCTAGCGATCATTCACAATCTTGCGCGCGCCAGCTCTTCCTTCAAGGCACGCAGGTTTCGATTCTGTTCACGCAACGCGGTGATATAGCCTGTCCATGCCTCGTTTTCGCCGAGTTTCTCATACAAGGCACGCATCTTAAGCAGATAGGTGCAAGCTGCCTGGTAGTTCTTACGGTCTCGCATGGCAATCAGTCGTTCGGCGTACTGGCGGTACAGTTCGATGGCCTCACGTGGACGCGTTTCCTCGGCGGCAGCAGCAACCTCGAGGGCGATGTTGCTGCTGTATCCGTAATATCCATAGCCACCATCGTAGGTATATCCGTAGCTGTCCTTCTTAGCCATTCCTTTCAGCAGTTGCAGAGCTTTGTCGATTTCGCCTTCGTGCAGGGCAATCTGGATCAAGAGCCTGGTTTTCCCGCCTTGCTCCAGGTAAGCGACCATCTCCGGTCGAAGGGTCTCCCAGCGACCAAGCCGCGTGGCGAGGCCGCGTAGCTCCTGGTAGCGCCTGAGAGAAGGCTCCGTGCGAAACAGCGTTTCGGTCATCTCCAATTCGGCGACGTGATTGTCTCTGTCACGATAGTATCCCTGGAGCCACTCAAGGAAGTGCACGGCAGGTCTCTCTGTGATACGTTCCTTTACCAGACGCTCGGCCACGGCATCCTGTCCATGCTGAATGAAGAGGTCAACCAGACGATGAAGTGCATTATCGTCAACTTGCTGCGTTTCTCTGACGGCTTCGTCAACGCGTCCAAGCGTCAAAAGCCGATCAACCAGTTCGGAGGTACGACCGGTCTCACGGCAGATTTGCAGGTAGGTTGCATCGTCGAGGGTATCTTTCTCCAGGGCCAGCAAGAACCCGCCGTAGGCCTGGCGGCGGGAACCTGTGACTTTTTCATCTTCGTCAGTCAGTATATCGTGAATCCACACCGCGATAGTGGTTCGTTCCAGTGGCGTGGTGTATTTGACGAGCTGGTCCGATGCTTTGGCAGCGAAGTCAAGGCTGTTCTCCGCTTGCAGGTCGCGCTGGTAGATATCAAAAAGCACCTCGATGCTTTTTTCACGGGCTGTCCTATCAGCCTGTTCGTCCGCCAGGCAGTTGCCCAGGCTCTCAATACACTCCCCAACAAGCTCGACCAGTCCTTCCTCTTCTGGATGGTAGCTCTCTTCTTCGTCATAGTCGTCATAGTCGTCGTAACCGGCTTCATCATAGTAGATGTGGGATTGGTCGAAGATCTCTGTCACCAGGGCTTCGTAGATGGTTACTGCTTCGAGATAGTCTCCTTGCTGTGCAAGTCTATCAGCCGTTTGTTTCACGGTAAGCAGTTCCTGGGTGATGCGCGGTGTTGAGCGTTGAAAGGCGTCAGCTACCTGGCGATGATAGGCAGTGGGGTTGACGGAGAGAATCCTCTGTGCGGGACGGATGAGGTAGCCATCGGGATGGCGCACCCAGAACTGTCGCATGTGCCAGGGGTAGTCGGCGAGCGGGCGCGCGATGTCGGCACGGGCGCTTTGAGCCTGTCGATACACGGCCTCTACGTTATCGACGAGCAGGACGATTTCAACGCCGCTGCCGCGCTGCCCCGGCGGGAGAAGACGAGGACGCTCTGACTCCCAGTAGGGCGCCTTGTCTGTCGCTAGTTGGATCGAAGTCTCCCCGCGAGACAGTTCAACGTATTCGTCCTCGTCGCGGGCTACGACACGAAAGCCCAGGACGTTTTCAAACCATTGTATCGATTGCTCGAAGTTGCTCACGCAAAGCTCAACCCAGCTTGTTTTATCCATGTTTCAGATGCCTTTCAATTTAATAAGATGCCAGGATACGGTCTGCCAGCAGGCCCAGACAGCTGAGATTGGGGAAACCAGGTCCCTGGGCGAGACCTGCTAGCATTGGCAGATGTAGTTTGGGTATGAGACCCTCAAGGGAAAGGTCGTGAGCAATAGCGTGCTCGATAGCTCTCACATTAAAAGATTGTGTGACGTCGGCCATGCGCGTGTGTATGTCCTCGTCGAGCAGGCTTCTAAACCAGAGAGCATCGAAGCCACGCGCTACGACAACGTAATCGTACTCATCGTGATTCATCTTGCCATCGTATTCGTTATCGACGCGCACCTTTGTATCGTCCGCCTGAATATGCCGCACTGTGCCGATAACGGAGCGAACATTCTCGGCGTTGTTGATCTCTTGCATCGCCTGGTGTGAGAAGACCCCTCTATCGGTGCGTCTCAAAAATTCGCGCCGGTCTTGCTCGCTCAGTTGTAGCCAATTTGCCGCGTGCTGGTGATCACCGTACAGACTGGCAAGCTTACCATCGGGGTCGGAGAATAACCTGTTCTCCTGGAAACCCTCATCGCGTGTATACATTACCCCAGATGGACTGATGACTTCAATGAATGCCGAACTTCTCAGGGCGTCCAGCAGGGCCACCACGATGGCGGCGGCAGTTTCACCCGTGCCGATCACGCCAATATTCAGCGGATTTTTGACTTGCCAGCGGAGTTTCTCAAACTCCTCAACATGCCGCCAGAATGATGCGCCATCCATAACACGCGGATGCTCCCTGGGCTGACCCGGGATGGTGAGCGGCGTTCCAGGGCCTGTCATCACGAGACCCTCACCGGTCAGCGTAAAGGGCGTGCCACCTGCTGAAGGATATACTTTGACCACTCGGCATGCGTCGGGCGTGTACGCTGGCGATCAATCCAATCGGAATAACGCATCGTATCGATGAGATAGCTCTGCCAGGAGAGGAGCACCATCTTCTTCGCGACGGCTCTACTGAGCGCTTTGTCTCCCCAACAGGAGGAGAGATAGGGGAAGCCAACATCCTTCTCCGGGCGTGTCCCCAGGAGTTGATTGCCGTCGGTGTATCCTGCCCGTCCAGACCAATGGGGAGCTACACCTTGCCGATCGATGATAT
>VBHV01000111.1 GCA_005881995.1 Chloroflexota bacterium
GCCACTGGTGAGTCTGTTCGGCTACCTGATACTGTTCCAGGCATCCATCGCTGTGCTTTCGCCTGCCATCGTCACGTACATCAATGAGCGTTGCCCAGAGGAGCAGCGGGCTACCGTGCTATCGCTGCAACCAGGCCTGTTCAGCGCATCAATGATCGTACTCTTCCCGCTCTTCGGACTGGGCATATCGCAGGTCGCCTACAGTACCGTCTATCTCTGGACACTGGAGGGACTCACAGCTGGCAGCATCGCTATATTCGTGCTAATGAAGATACTCAAACACTTTCAAAACCATCTTCGAAGCTGTTTCGGAGGTCACGCAAGAACTGGTAGACCTGCCCGGCATCCTCGGCGAGCTTGAGGCACGCATGGCCGATCCAGCCGTTGCAGCAGACCCGGACGAATTGACGCGCGTACTCCAGGAATACGGCAGAGCGCAGGAGCGTTTCGAGGCGCTCGGAGGATATACCAATGAACACAAGGTAGAGGCGGTGCTGCATGGACTGGGCTTCGGGCCCGCCTGGTACGATGTCGAGGTAGGCTCGCTCAGTGGTGGCGAAAAGAAGCTGGTGAACCTGGCGCGCATCTTGATTCGGATGCCCGACCTGCTACTGCTCGACGAGCCGGACAATCACCTTGATCTTGAAGCCAAAGCCTGGCTGGAACAATACATCCAGAGCTACCCTGGCACCGTCCTCATCATTTCGCATGATCGCCAGCTGTTGGACCGCGCCGTCAAGAAAATCTTTGAACTGGAGGATGGGCGCATCTCGTCCTACGCGGGCAACTACAGCTATTACTTCGAGGAACGCCAGCGAAGACTGCAGAAGCAATACGAACTCTACACCCTGCAACAGGACGAGATCAAACGCCTGGAGGGCGTCTGGCGGCAGTACCAGGGATGGGCCAAAGTGAACGATAAGTTCGCCACCAAAGCGGAAGACACGCTCAAGCGCATCGAGCGCATCAAAAAGGATGCTGTGAATAAACCGATTTTGATGCGCGACAAGATCAAAGTCAACCTGGATGCTGACCGCAGCGGGAAGAAGGTGCTGGAAATTTCGGGCTTGAGCAAAGCCTACGATGGACGCGTGCTGTTCCGGCCCTTTGACTTCACTATGCTCTATGGTGAACGGGTCGGCATCGTGGGCGCGAACGGCAGTGGCAAAACCACCCTGCTCAAAACCATGCTTGACATACTCCCGGCAGATAGCGGCACGGTCAAGATCGGGGCCAGCGTCGTCGCCGGCTACTACGCCCAGGAGCAGGAAACGCTGCCTTTTGACAGCACGCCGCTGGACTTCATTCGCAGGATCAAACCCATGAACGAGCCGCAGACCATCAGCTTCTTGAGCGGCCTGCTCTTCTCCTACGATGATATCCGCACCCCTATCCACCGCCTGAGCGGTGGCGAGAAGAGCCGCCTGCAAATCGCGCGCCTGATGCTCACCGATGCCAACTTCCTATTGTTGGACGAACCAACCAACAACCTGGATATTGCTTCGGTTGAGGTACTGGAAGCAGCATTACAGGAGTTCGAGGGGACGGTGCTGACCGTTTCGCATGACCGCTACTTCCTCGATAAGATCGTCACGAAGATTCTCGCGATTGAGGAGGATGGAACGGTAAGGATGTATCCGGGGAATTTCTCGTATTACTATGAGAAGCGGCACGCGTATCCTACCTGAGATAGGGGATCAGGGGATCAGGGTTATATTAACCCTGATCCGGCTGCTTCATGTCATTGCTGTTGTTGTTATTATTATCAGTCTTCGTGGGATTGGCATTGTTCATGCAAACAGCCATATCCACTTTATTGCCCATGCTATCGAAGCATTGGGTTTGACCGTTCACGGTAATGGTAGCCGAGATTGCCACACCATTTGCATCTTTCTGCGCCTGAACAGGGCCCTGGTTCGCTGCGGTACATTGCAGTCCGGTACCAAGTGGCCCTTCAAAAGTGGTCTGGAAACGCTGCGCCAGGAAGGTGAAGAGGGTATTGCCTGCTGCCGGGTCGGGTGAATTCGCCGCCCCTGTCAGTAGAGCGTCTGTCACCAGGCGTGGTGGTGCCACATTGAAGAGATGGTTGCAATAGGCAGTGGTATTGCCATTATCTGAAGCTGCTACCAGTGGCTGATCCACTCCCATACGGTAGATATCGGTCTTCGCCGCGTCAGGCTCGTTGTTCAGCAGTGTCATCGGATCACCCAGGGGCACAAGAGCTAGAGGCGCTGCTTGATGCGCTGCTGCCTGTAGCTCATTGAGTGGCAATGCCGTGGTCATCTGCCCAGGATGAGCCAGGTCAGGCGCCATGAGCGGCGTACAGCCAAGCGCTCCATCCAGGGCCACAGCCAGCAGGCGGTTATCACTACCATTGGCCTGCTGAGCGCCATTTATCATATAGGTGGTTGTCACATTATCACTCTGGTCCTGGTCTACCACCCCAAAATCACGGACGCTCGGGCAAGTAAGTCCATCTTTCCCCATCCCTAATGCTGCCTTAGCAGGATTGGGATTAATTTTGCCCGCTGCCATTGCTGTATTGGCCGCCTGAAAGAAGGCTGGTGCATTACAGTAAGCGAATTGCCCGAAAATAGAGCCATCGCTACCATTGACACAGTTGCCTTGCTGCAAGCTGCCATCCATACCCTGGAGGGTGAGGTTGTTACCATTGAACCCAAACCAGAGACCCACGGTAGACCCAGGGGGAATATTGGGTACTACCGGGGCCACTGCTGGCTGTTGATCTTCATTGACGACAAGGGGGTTATAGATCGAGATGTTGCCTGCAGGATCAATAATCGCTCCCTGAACAAACGCTGCCTGCATTTTATTTGCCTCATCGCATCCACCACCAAGCACATATGGCGTTGCAAGTCCTTGTGCTGTCAACGGGTTGGCAGGCACAGTTAGTGTACAATTGACCATTTGCGGTTGTTGTTGCTGCTGATCCTGCTTTTTTTGTTGTTGTTGATCTTGTTGCTGATTTTGTTGTTGCTTTTGCTGTTGATCTTGCTCTTGTTTATGTTTATGCTTTTGATGGTGTTGCTGCTGGTGTTCGGCATCTGCCGCATGGGAAGAAAATACTTGTGGCATTGCAAATGCTACTCCAGTTACTGCCAGGATCAGAAGAGTAGACACCGTAATGCCTACGAGTGCTAAGGGCGAGAGACGACGGCGTCGTGATCGATGTATAGAAAGCTTGCCTAAATGCTTTCGCATGAGAACTTCTCCTTTTAGCTAGAAGCGCGGGTCAAATAGAGATATGCGCCAATGCAGCGCTATTCAACTTGCCATCATGATGACAGTTTTCCATGTCGTCATGTTCTCCTGTCGTGAATCCTCAAATATCCCTGTAAGCAAAGTAGCTGCTTCTCTGAGAATTTTGCTCGTCTCGCAAAGGTCTGCTTAACGCTTTCACGCCATCTCAATCCGCGTTCAGGCCTTCAACAGCAGGTTCATGAGAACAGAAGCCAGACATGGATCACCATGAAATTATGTGAAATGTAGTGATACGTTTTGAATATGTTTTGGTACTACGCTGGCATAGTAGCATAACTAACTCTACCAATTCGCCTAAAATGATCAAAAAATGGTAGGAAAGTACCAAATTCGGGTTGAGGTTTCTTTACCATTCCCTCTCTCTTACCTCACCGGTGATTGGCGCGCTGAAACCATGAGGCAAACTAGCACGTGGTAGACATAGATTCAAATGAGATGAGAAAGAAAGGAGTTCCCTATGGATACTATGGATAGTATGGGCACAGACACAGCGAAGTATTCAAACATTGTAGGCGTTTTTCGAGATCGCGCCCACGCAGACCAGGCGATAGAGGCGCTCAGGCAGGCAGGTATAGGCGAGAATACTATCGAATTGACCGAGTACAATCCAGTTGGAGCAGAAGAGGAAAAAAGTTCCGCTCTCGTTGCATCTGGAACATCCGAAAAGGGAGATGTTATCTCTCTCGTTGCAGATCCAACGTCTGCACAGCGTTTTCTTGTGCATGTTCGAGCCGAGGGGAGAGAACAAGAAGCCGTCGCTATCCTGGTTAGCTGTGGATCGAATAACTCCGATCTTCCTCACGGTACAGAGCTCGTAGAAGGTTCCATCGTTAGCACGGAGGGAGCCACCAGCGGGAGCGCTACCAAACATCCGACTCCTGGAGAACCTTCGGAGAACTTCTTTGGAACGGCGAAAGCGCCCGGGCATCCAGCCGATATCAGCATTATGGATAAGCCCACACCTCCATCTCACTAGAGAAGAATTCGGACACCTGTGCGCAGTTTTCATGAGGACGGTTGGAGATACCAACTGTCCTTATGTTTGTGCTTTTTCTCGCAATTCCGCAAACAATCGATGGTATGGTTGTTCACGTTCAGCGATATGATACTCGGAAATTATTAGGCTATAGAAGGTATGGATGAAAATGTGGATAAGTATGTGTACAAACGTTCTAAATTGTGGATAACTTGAGACTAATTTCTCGATTATGTCAAATATGTGTCCTTTAAAATAGATGGGGTCATCATTACAAAACTCTTTGCAAAAAGCGAAACCCCCTAGGTCATCCTAGCAACGTCTAGACGAGCCAGAGAAGCCAAAGGCGGCGCTTTGAAAAAACTGTAGAAAAAATAGGAAGAATGTGCTACAATAAGTGAAGTATTAACCCTGGTTAACAGTTTACGTCGGAGGCCTTTTAGGGCATGAATTATACATCGGATAGTGGTTCTGGAGCGGGTAACAGTAGTTCGTTTGTCAGTCGCCGCGAGATACGCGCCAATAATCCCACTGGCATGTTGCCAGCCATCAGTCCAGGTCGGAGCTACTCAGGTTCGCTTGACTTCGACAACCTGATCGCCACCTTGAAAGAGTTATTCGCGCAAGATCGCCAGGTCGCAAGCCAGGCCGATAGCACACGCTGCGGCATCTGCTACCTGCACTATACTGTGACCGATCTCCAGTATCGCGAAGAAGAAGGATTCTACGTGTGTAAGGGATGTGAACGCGCCCTTGGCAAGAACATCATCCCCATGTTGAGACGACAACAAAAGTAGAGACGAGAACAATAAAGACGGCCCGTGCTTCGCGGGCCGTCTTTATTGTTCTCGTCTCTACTCCAGGATTGGCTCTGCTTCCTCTCCCTCCAGCTCACCCTCCAGTACCTCGCGCAGGTCTTCGGGGCGATCCAGGCGATCCAGGAAAAGGATACCGTCGAGGTGATCGATTTCATGCTGGAGGACACGCGCGAACCAGCCTTCGGCGCGCACGCGCATGGGTTTGCCGCGCACATCCTGGCCCTTGACCACAATCGAGGTCGCGCGCCGGATATTATCTCCAACGTAGCCGGGGATACTCAAGCATCCCTCCGTGCCGAGTTCTTCCCCCTCTGCTTTAATGATCTCTGGATTGAACATTGCCACTTTGTGATCTTCAAATTCGGCCACAAATAGGCGAATCGAGAGGGCGATCTGTGGGGCCGCCAGCCCCACACCATGCGAGACGTGCATGGTCTCAAACATATCTTCGACCAGCTTCTGCATCGAAGGATCAAAACGGTGTACCTTTTTTGCTTTCTGTCGTAGAATAGGATTCTCTGATGTAATAACGGTGTGAATTGCCATACGTTGTCTATTCCCTACACTCTTCGAAACCGGACGAACTTTCACATGTAGAGGCCTTTTCTCGTTCCTCTACATCATATTCGTCGTGTATAATCTATACTATCCTATCATATCGAGCGTGAACATGCTAGATATTATCGCAGCTTACATCAACCGGCATTCACTGCTTCCTTCTGGCGGCAAGGTTATCGTTGCTGTTTCCGGTGGGGCCGATTCACTCTGCCTGCTGCACCTCCTGCACCAGCTCTGCGGGACGGGCAAACGCCATGCGCATGTGCAACTGCATGCCGCACACCTCAATCACCAACTGCGTGGTGAAGCCAGCGCACGGGATGCCGTCGCCGTCGCCAGCATCGTAGAGTCCTGGGGATTGCCTCTCACCATAGGGAAAATCGATGTGCCCGCGCTGGCAAGAGCGGAACACCGTTCGTTAGAGGACGCGGCACGAATCGCGCGCTATAGCTTCCTGCGCGAAGTGGCGCAAGGACAGCTAATCGCGGTTGCGCATCACGCCGATGACCAGGTAGAGACACTGCTGCTCCACTGGCTGCGTGGAAGCGGACTGTCCGGTATGGTCGGTATGCTGCCGCGCCAGCAGGATATCATCCGCCCGTTACTGGAAGTGAGCCACGAGCAAACGACGGCTTACTGCCAGGAGCATGGCATCGTCCCGGTGGAAGATCTGAGCAATGCCGACGCGGCATTTCTACGGAACCGCATCCGGCATCAACTGCTCCCTCTCATGGAATCCATCAATCCAGGTTTTCGTGACACCCTTCTGCGCAATGCCGGGGTTCTACGCGCCGACCTGGATTATATTGAAACGCAGGTCGATGCATGTTGGCCCCAGGTCGTCACTAAAGAGCAGGATGAAGCCATCACATTGAATGCGCTGGCATGGATAGAACTACCTCTAGCCCTGCAGCGCCATCTATTGCGGCGGGTCACGGCGCGTCTTTGCCAGGGTCAATCCCCCTTAGAGATTCGTCATTACGCGCTCGTAGAAGATTTATTGCACCGCCCAGCCGACCGGCAGGAGCGCACCCTGCACCTTCCCCAAAACCTGCGCGTCACACGCATTTTATACAACCTAACCTTCGAACGTCTCTCTACACCAGAACCATCGTTACCCGTAAAAATAGATACCTCCTAGGCATCCAATAGGCATCAACCTAAGCTGGGAAGTCAGGCAGGAGGGCGGGCGATCCGTAGGGGCGAGGGCGGTGGGGAGCGGAAGGGAGGGCCTTTAGGGTCGCCCGCGGGGTGGGGAGGTGGTCGTGTTTCTCTAAGATATCAGCGAGATCAACAGGACGCGGGCGACCCTAAAGGCCCTCCCATCCCCACGTCATCCACCCTCGCCCCTACGGATGTTTCAGAGGCGTCGTTGCCTCTTCCCGGCGAGGTGGCCATTCCAGGAACACCCTGGATCGCAAGGGCCGAACTGCTTACAGGGGCATTGATGGAAGAGGTGAAAACAGCCCTGCGCCGCGCAGATTGGCCGGAAGTGTGGCGATTACTTGCAAATAGTCGTTATGTTGTATATGTAGATGCTCAAGGCATTGATACCTGTTTGCAGGTGCGCACAAGGCGTCCGGGTGACCGCATCCAGCCATTAGGCATGACGCATGAAAAAAAAGTGCAGGATATTTTAGTGGATTATCACATCGCGCGGTCAGAGCGCGAGTTCATCCCCCTCTTTTTTTCAGCGTCGCATTGCATCTGGCTGGCGGGCATCTGCCTCGATGAACGGGTACGGTTGACACGCAACACCGAACACGTAGCGCGTTTATCCATCATTCCAAAAGCGCCGTGAACGAGCATTATTTTTCTTTTTTCGAGGTGGACATGCACGAAGACATTGAAGAGATATTGGTATCTAGCGAGGAGATTCAGGCCAAGGTTGTGGAGTTGGGCAAGCGAATTACGGCTGACTACCGGGGCAAGAATCTCTTGTTACTTGGGACACTGAAAGGAGCCGTGCCATTTATCGCCGATCTGGCGCGCGCGATCGAGCTGCCCCTGGAGATTGACTATATGGCCGTCTCCAGCTATGGCAACAGCACCGAGTCGAGCGGCATTGTGCGCATTCTCAAAGACCTGGAAGGGCCGGTGCAGCAGAAGCACGTCCTGATCGTTGAAGACATCGTTGATAGCGGTCAGACGCTGCACTATCTGATGGATGTCTTGTGGCAACGCAGGCCACTCAGCCTGCGCGTCTGCGCACTGCTTGATAAGGGTAGGGAGCGCATCAAGCCCGTTGAGCTAGACTATACCGGCTTTCAGATACCTGACCGCTTTGTGGTTGGTTATGGCCTCGACTACGCCCAGCGCTACCGCAACCTGCCATATGTCGGCATCCTGAAACCTACGATATACGAAGAAGAATCAACGAATCCGCAAGCGTATCATAAAAGCCCGGCAGAAAATTCCCAGGGACATGCCAGGCAGGATCGGTGATTTCCAGGGCGACCACCAGAGTCGCCCTGCTAGCCTGGAGGATATGCTATGGCAGCAGTTGGTGTAATCGGCAGCGGTGCCTGGGGTACAACCCTGGCTATTTTACTGGCAAATGAAGGCGCACAGGTAATGCTGTGGGAACACCGGCCCGAACGCGCGGTCGAGATACAGCAGCGCCGCGAAAATAGCTTATTCCTGCCCGGCTTTCGTTTTCCCGACAGCCTGCAAGTCACCTCCGATATCGCGCAGGCTGTTAAGGGGGCGGATATACTGCTCCTTGTCACGCCCTCACAGCGCATGCGTGAGAATGTGCGCCTGCTCGCTCCCTATCTCGGTGGGGATACACTGTGTGTGAGTTGCAGCAAAGGGATCGAGATCAGCAGCCTCAAGCGCATGACCGAGGTCATCCAGCAAGAAATTCCCGCGTTGAACAATCGCATCGCGGCGCTGAGCGGCCCCAGTATTTCATTCGAAGTGGCCGAGGGGAAACCAACTGCCGCAGTCATAGCGGCCTATGATGAAGCAGTCGCAGTGCGCGGGCGCACGCTCTTGACCACCTCACGTTTTCGCGTATACACGTCGAACGATGTAGTGGGTGTAGAACTCGGCGGCGCGCTGAAAAACATTGTGGCTATCGGCGCGGGTTTTAGCGATGGTATGAACTATGGCGAGAACGGCAAAGCCGCTTTTATGACGCGCGCGCTGGCAGAGATGGCCCGCCTGGGCATCGCGGCGGGCGCGCATCCCCTCACCTTTGCAGGTCTCGCGGGCATTGGCGACCTGATCGTCACCTGCGCCAGTCCTCTCAGCCGCAACCACCAGCTTGGCCGACGTCTCGCGGCGGGCGAAAAACTCGAAGACATCATCTCCTCCACTCACAGCGTCGCTGAAGGTATCTATACCACCAAGGCGGCTTTACAACTGGCGGCAACCTACGATGTCGAAATGCCCATCACCGAGCAGCTCAGCCTCGTCCTCTTCGAAGGTCTTGATCCCCGCAAGGCCGTACCAGAATTGATGATGCGCGACCCAAAGAGCGAGATGGAAGGGATGCTATAGAGCAATCTTTCTGTATGGGGAGTGTTATTTCTCCCCATACAGAAAACAGCAGATCAAACTGCGCGCACTAAATGATACTCCCTCGCCCCCTTGCGCAAGACAAGATAGCGCCCATCGATCAAAGAAGAAAGACCGATCATCGCCGAAACATCAGCCACGCGGCGGTTATTGACGTAGATGCCTCCGCCTTCGATCAAGCGGCGCGCCGCCCCTTTCGACGGGGCGAAACCGCTGGCGATTACCGCGTCCACGATGGGCAGTCCGGCGCCCTCGAAGCTCGTTTTTGGCATGTCGCTGGACGGCACTTCGGCGAAGATGTCCAGTACATCCTGCGCGCTCAGATCGGCAATCTCGCCGCCAAACAGTACCTGTGAGGCCTGGATAGCTTTGCGCAGTTCGTAGTCACCATGCACCACGCGCGTCACTTCCTGCGCCAGTCGCTTCTGCGCCTCGCGTTTCTCCGGCGCGATCTCCACGGCGGCTTCCAGTTCCGCGATTTCGCCCTGGTCGAGCAGCGTAAAAAAC
>VBHV01000195.1 GCA_005881995.1 Chloroflexota bacterium
AACGTCCGCGCCGGGCCGGTGAGCTGGCGGCCGCTTGCGCATTGAGCGGGCCTGCCATGAGTCGGCACCTGCGGGTACTACGGGCCAGCGGCCTCGTCAAGGTTGAGGTAGAAGAGGAGCAGGTTGAACACGACGCCCGCCTGCGCGTGTACCGGCTGCTCCCAGAGCCTTTCGTCGACCTCCAGGCGTGGCTCGACCAGGTACAGGCGTTTTGGACCGACCAGCTCGATGCCTTCAAGGCTCACATCGAGCGCACCCAGAAAGGAGAACACTCATGAATTCCCCCAATGCTGTCACCGCCACCGTCGAGGTGGCTGTCGATCCTGCTACCGCGTTCGAGGTCTTCACAGGGGAGATCGACCGCTGGTGGAGGCCAGGCCCCATCAATTGGTATGATGCCTACAGGGCCGTCGGCATCCGCTTCGAGCCAGGTGTTGGCGGTCGCTGGCTTGAAGTATACGACGACGCGGCAAGTGATGTGCTCGAAATCGGCCAGATCACCGTGTGGGAGCCAGGTGTGCGCCTCGTCCTACTGTACCGCGACGGGGGACACGCGCTCGACGGAACCGAGGTAGAGGTGCGCTTCGAGGCCATCGAGGGCGGCACCAGAGTGACCCTCGAACATCGTGGCTGGGACAAGGTAGCCGCCGATGTGGCCACGCGAAGTCGTGAGACCAAACGATGGGGATGGGCCAACATCCTCGGCTGGTACAAGGAGTGGGCGTTCTGGGGTTCTCCGCGCCGCGTTCAAGGTAGGGTCAGGGTCGGTAATGCGACTCTGACCTACAAATGAAAGCCCACATTTTAAAACTTTACAAATTTTTTACACATTATTCATTGGCCTCACATGTTGACTGGTTATAGTTATATACATGACCGCTTCGTGAAAAAAAGCATGTAACATCCATAACCAGAGCCAGTCATACATTGTCGGAGGTTGTATATGTTCGAGCCTGAAATAGAATATCCCTACTGGCAACCGGAACCACCGTTGCCGTATCAACCATACAGAGGATCTACTGACTCTTTACGTTCTCAACAACCAGTATTGGTATCCCCGCCCGCTGCAAAGCAAGCAGAGATTGCGCTTACTACCCCGGCCAGGTCCGCCATGTCAGCGCGTCCTGAGCAGGCGAAGCCGATCGCGCCGCGCATGTCTAAGGCGGAGGCGCTGGAGTTTGTGGAACAATGTAAAAGATGGCTTGTAGCAGGCTCAATTGTGACCTTTGGTCTGATAATGGGTCTCGTTGCCGGGCATGCGGTCGGATCTGCGAATTCTGCTGCCAATCAGTCCAATAACCAGGTAGCGCCGTCATTCAATTCACCCTCGACGTCACCATCTGATAATAGAGGATTTTTCCAGCAGGGGGGGAATAACTTTGGCAATGGTAATTCCCGGCAACCACCTTTCTCCGGCTCGCACACCTCCTGAGTGCACGGGTCTCCTTGTTAGCCCCTCTGGCTAATCTCCACCTCAGCCTCGATCTCAACCGGGATGCCAAAGGGTAGTTCCGCCATTCCCACGGCCGAACGCGCATGTTGCCCAACTTCTGGCCCGTACAGTTCAAGGACCAGGTCGGAGAAGCCGTTGATGACGGCTGGTTGGCGGTCAAAGCCGGGGGCTGAGTTGACCATGCCGAAGACGCGCAGCCATGCCGTTACCCGGTCAAGATCGCCCAGCGTGCGTTTGAGGCTGGATAGGATGGAGAGGGCGACAATACGGGCGGCCTGATAACCTTCATCCAATGAGACCTCCGCGCCCACTTTTCCCAGTGGTTTAGCAAGTGATCCATCAGGGGCTTGTGGTCCATGCCCGGAGATGTAGGCGCGATTGCCATGTATCCGTACAAATGCGAAAGGCAGCTTTATGCCTGCTGGGGCCTGAAGTTGTTCTGGTAGGACAAGTCCAAGCTCTTCAAGTTTCTTTTCAATGAGCATCGTATGACTCCTCTGCGAAAAATTTGTATTTCAACTGCTCGAAGCATACCATACCAGTCTCCCCGTAGAGTTTGGTGGTGAATATAAAGGTACCTCTCCTACGATAGCCCAGCTTATCGTAGAATTTTAATAGTTGCAGATGCTTATCGTACGCATCGAAACGCACTGCTTCACATCCCCTGGCAAGCGCGATTTGCTCAATCGTTTGCGTGCACCAGGTGCCTATGCCCTGTCCCTGAAGCTCAGGGAAGACAGCCAATCGATTCAAGTACAATGCTGGTTCACCGGAAACGTCCCACGATTCCCAAACTCCTGGGATAGTGCGATAGTATGATGGTTCATCGGTTCCGATAGTGAATGTTGCTACGAGCTGATTGCCATCAAGGACAGCATACACATCGCGCTCTTCAGCAGATTTACGAAACAAGTGTAGCGGATAGGGTGGGTCCCAATGCCCAAGTCCCAACCGGGTCTTCATGTCTTGCCCGCATTTCCGCAGCATCTCGTGAAGTGGTTCTACCTCTTCGGGACCAACTTTTCTTATGTGAAGATTCATGGTTCCCCTTGTGGAAGGTTATATTGCTCCCGGCGTATTTCCCATTTGAGCATGTTGCCTTCGTGTGCCACACGGCGCATGCCGAGCTTCTCCAGCACTTTTATGGAACCAATATTATCATCGAGACATTCAGCCGTAACCAGGTCAATTTCAGGCCGTTGGAAGGCCCATCCTATGAGGCTGTGCGCCATTTCTGTCGCATAGCCATGCTTGCGATATTCTGGGATAATACTGTACCCGATTTCGATGGCACCTGCTGTATCTGGCCCTCCTTTGAACCCTATATCGCCTATGAGTACCCGGTCCGCCTTGTGAACGATGAGCCCGTCCCATACGAAATCTGCCGGGTGCTGTTCCATCTGTGCGATGAAGAAAGGCAGGGCGTCCAGAAGATCTGGCCCAGGCCAGGCTTCGGGTACACGGGCCTCGATAAGATCGGCGAGGCGAGATTTATCGCGAAGCGTCATTCTTTTCATCTCAAGCGAGAAAGGTATCAGGAGTAAATGCTTCGTCTCAAGTCTGGGCACAATCAATGCTCCTTCTGCCATTCGCCGGGAATGAGGGAGAATATGATCATGGTGCGCAATCTGCCGTCGTGTGCACTAAGAAGGTTGCGCAGCCGTCCCTCCTCGACAAAGCCCAGGCGTCGTGGGATGGCGGCGCTGCGCACGTTCAGCTCATCGCAGCGAATCTCAAGGCGGTTGGCTTTGAGCGTGTGAAATACAAAATCCGTCAGCAGGCGCACTGCCTCTGTAACGTAGCCGCGACCTTCGGCGGAGGCGCGTATCCAGTAACCGATTTCAAAATAACCAATATCCCAATCGCGTGGGTGAAATCCGGTTCCACCGAGATAGCGATTGGTCGTAGCCTCCCACATACCCAGCGTCATGTCCTCGCGAAGCAACCACGCGGCGACCTGGTGGATAATCCAGTCGCGAGTTTCTTCCACCGTCTGGTGTTCATTGGCGAAAGGGAGCCAGGGGCGCAGGTGGTCGCGCGATTCCCCTACAGCCTCGAAGACATCCTGCGCATCGCTTTCACGGTATGGCCGGATGATCACACGTTCGCCGCGCAATTCCTCGAACA
>VBHV01000756.1 GCA_005881995.1 Chloroflexota bacterium
ACGCTAAGGAATAGAACGCTTACTCACTCTGTAAAGATACATGAACTCGTGTAAACTATCAAGTTTCAGTACTGGAAGACTTTACCTTCTTTTTCCAATGCTCTATGTGTAATATGGTAATCGATCCTTTTCACTGCTCTTTGGGCCTCAACTCCCCGACGATCTGTTGTTCGCGGCGAATATGGGTAACAATCGCGATTCGTCCCTCTTCGGATAACTGCCCGGCTTCTACCGCATTTGCCAGATCATCGATCGCTCTCTGAAGCCAATCAATATCAGTGGGGAGTGGGTCAAGGGACCTGGCTTTTCGCAATACCAATTCAAGAGGAAGATCAAGCGCACGCGCAATCTTTTGAGAGGAGGCAATATCTGGGAGCATCTTGCCTGTACTGTAGCACGATACTGCGGCTGAACTTAAACGCTCTTCATCGGTTGATCCACTTTGCAAAATCAACTTCCCCTGCGTCCAGCCACGGTGGCGAAGCTCCTCATTGAGCCATGCAGCGAAGTTCTGGCGCGCTTCTTCGTCGGTCATAGTATCTCATCGGCTCCTCATTTTTTCTTCATCTTATCATATTCTTTCTTCAGTATCTCAGCAAAATACTTCCAGCATGAAAATTATTCCTAATTTGATGGAGCAAAATATTGACAAAGTGGAAATCAGTGGCTATAATCTTCACTAGTGGAGCATTTAACTAACTAAATGGAAATGAATTAGACAAGGGGGGCTAGACAAGGGCTATGGTAGAGGGGTATGTCAGGGCTACAGGAGGCCTAGACCTGACCAAAGAAGTGAGCCATACTAGCAACGTGAACTGTTTGAAGTGGCAACTCCAAGCGGTTCGAATTGAAGCATCTGGCTTTCGTGGCGGGTGAAGATTGAAACCAGAGGAAGACGTTTTTGTAGTGCGTGTTCAGCCTGGAAAACTTGTTCAGCGCACATACTCGTTCAGTCTGGGTCGTCTCATTATAGCATGGCGACTCGGACATTGCACCCTTGTGTGCATGGAGGAGCTTGTCATGCTATCACGAACCTTCTTTGATCGCTTTGGACATAGTGGCATATGTCTCCTGCCTGACTCGGTTCTGTCAGATGATCCGCTTACCGACTCAGAAACGGGCAGAGAGCTCCCAAGCCTACGTGACCAGGTCAGTCTGGTCAATGGAATGTACCATCGTATTTTCTGCTATGCGCGTGTATTGCGGGTCTGTGGCGACGGTCTCTACTGGGCTGATGTGGCGGCTACTCCCGACTTTGTACACACGCATCGAGTCATTCTCACGGAAGAAGACCTGTACTCAGCCCTTCCCTACGATATCCGGGTTCGAGGCAATAGCCCTACTCATATCCTCAAGATGATGGCTGCCCATGCTCGTGAAGTACGACCGGCACAACGAGTTGAGCCAGCAGGAACGAGCGAACTTTCCCCTGCGCCAGTGTGGCCACTTGAGCCGCTTGCTGTGGTTGAAGTCAGCACCGACGAACTGCAAGAGGCGATTGGGCTGGTGCAAATGGATAGCCACAAGGATAAGAGCCAGCGCACGGTCTCCAGACCTGTCGGCTCTTTTCGCATACAGCAAGCCTTTCTGCGACTCATCCTTGACGCGCTCATGACTCAGCTCTATTGGCCACAAGAGCAGGCATCCACTTCTACGATCTTCAGGCAATGCGCCACCGTTGCGTCACTCCAGCGCTGGCAGAGACACAGCCGACAGCGGTGTGCACGCAGCAGCATAAGTGGAGGTGCTGAGATGAAGCTATCCATTCAATCCAAAGGCAAGCGCGTCCGTGGGTATCGCATTCATATCTGGCGCGGCTCCCAGTATGAGCCGCCATCGATCACGACACCCCTGGTATGGCGTGAAAGCCCGCCCATCGAGGAATTTCAACAGGCGGTCAACGATCCATCCACACAACAGGCCTGGATTATTCAATCAGGGCGCAAAATGCGGCAGTTCCAGTTTCGCCGGTCTGAGGGAGTGCATTGATGGCTCTCACCGCTTGCAAACGAAAATGGGGAGTCAAGGTCCCAGGGAAGCCACAACCGTATCTCGTCTGGGCCCACTCACCACAAGAGGCGCGGGAGCACATTGCACGCGTCATTGGTGTGCCTATGAAGGGCATACTGGTGCGTCCCATTCCGACACGTTCGTCTGCACTGTCAAAGCGTGTAGAGATCATGCCGACGAGGGCTTCCCTTACGACCGAGGAACGCCGCCACTTTGCGGCACAGAGCGGCGATCGCGCCTTCCGTCTCCTGAAATAGTGGAGCCTCCGCTGCTCGTCCACCACACAGCAGTGTCATCTGTTGCTGTGTGTCCAGTCTTAGATGAGAAAGGAGGTGAAATTTTGGTGAAAACGCCTCTCCCATTTTGGGGAAACTCCCGTTTCTGGCTCATCGTGGTCGTCGCTGAATTGCTGCTCGTGGCGATCCTGGCTCCCGGCTTCTACCTGTCTGGTTTCCATCTGCTCCTGCAGGTCTTTCAGAGGTAGCTGCCATCACATCATGTTGCCCTACCGTCTAGCTCAACTTCTGAGGGGGGCACTCAGACCCACACTCTTCGCAGACGTGTTCCATTTTCTCGCTGTAACCCCAACCATGACCATTTGAAAGGAGGTCGAACGACCAAATGCAACAACACGATTTCACTTACACATTCACCCATCTCACGACCCTGCTGGCGGCGGAAGAGGGTGCCAGGCCAACGACAGATGTAGCGGCCCTCCAAGCCCGCTATCAGAGACGCCACGTCTTGACCGAGCAACTCTCTCTGCTTGAACGGGGCGTAGACGACCTACGTCGGCGCATCGATCATTTACCAACCCTTCCTGACTTCGAGCAGGTGTGCTGGGCACGGGCGCTCCTCGCGTTTCCAAATCTCTCGTTTCTGGAGGTGGATACG